>NZ_JBDIVO010000156.1:0-10198 GCF_039794385.1 Methylocaldum sp.
CCGGATTAACCCGGCCTATATTTATAGGCCGGGTTAATAAGTGCGAATGGCAGAAATGGCCGAATTCCGGTCGCCGTGGCCGCCCTGAGTGAATGATCGGAACGGGCACGGAGCGACAATCGACAGGCTTAAATGGCGGCCGGCGACAGGCGTGTTGGGTCTGCCCCGGTTACCGACTCGGTAGCCTCGGGCGAATCATGCTCTTCGCTGACGAGCGCCTGCCATTTCTCGTAGGAGGCCGGTTCGAAGCGCTCCAGCGCGAAGCGTCATTCGCCGGTCCTTATAGGTAACGATCACACGCGCCAAGGCATTGATCAGCGCCACATTGGTGCCAGGGCGCAATTTCAAATGGCAATCGGCTTTCACATGCGCCGATTTCACCCAGCCGATAATCCAAGCGGTCGAAACTCAAGGAAAAAACAAACGGAGAGGATTCTCGCAGACCCTCTCCGTTTCATATTCATAGGCAAACCACCGTCCCTTTGTCCTTTTCGAGAATGCGCCGCTGAGACAGTCTGGTTCTTGATATAGGGCTACAGCAATTACCTGATATTCTTCTGCTTTGTCCTGCTGCTGGCGAGCAGGTTGGGCGGCGGACCGATCGGCTTGAAGTTCTTCAGCAGAGGAATGTCATCCTTGTTGACCCACCTGAGGTCAAGATCGTAGGTACCCGGCTGCCCCCAACCTCCAGTGAACTTCTCGCCATCGGGCGTGAAGCTCCAGCACATGTCTTCGCCGGCGGTATTGATGGTATCACCGAGGTTCAATGGTTCCTGCCATTCACCTTTCGGATTCTGGTATGCGATCCACTCATCATGTCCGCCCCGCGAGCCGAGGTCAGGCCGCGTGCTGGTAACGATTATGCTCTTGCCGTCCTTTGACAGTCCGGTCCAGTGCAGGTGGTCGCGGTACGGCGAATTGATCCTCGGACCGAGGCTCTGCGGCTTCTGCCAGACGCCGTCCTTCTTCTCAACCTTCCAGATGTCGCTATCTTGCGTTACTCCCGGTTGTTGGTAGCTGAAGTAAATCAGGCTGTCGGAAGCGATGATTGGGCAGTGCTCCTCGCCAGTCGGCGTATTGATGTGCGGCAGCTCGGGAACTTCGTTCCAGTTTCTGGCCGGCTGCCAGACGCCATCGACTTTTTGAGTGACGTAGAGATCGCCGGTGGACAGATTACCCGGCTCGTATCTCGTGAAGTAAATGACATTTCCGTCATCGGAGAAACTCGGCTCCAGTTCCCAGGCGGACGTGTTGATGTTCGGCCCTACAGCGGGATCAACCTCCGGTCCCAAATGGACGGGCTCCTGCCAGGCGCCATTCTCATAGTGGGACATCCAAATGTCGAAATTGTAGGGGGTCCCAGACGACTCTACGCTGCCCGGACGGGTGGAGGTAAAGATGGCGGTTTTCCCGTCGGCGCTGTAGGTGATCTCGAAGTCCGCACCAGCCGAGTTGAGCGGTTCGCCCATACTTTTCGATATTGGCGGAATCGCTTTGGCGCTCTCGTTACCCGGCATGTCCATACCGGGCATCGCATCACAAACCCCGTGCGCCAGGATGAGTACCGGCGCCACGGAACAGAGCCTTAGAATAAGGCATTTCTCTTTCATACCCCGCCCCGTCATTTCAGATGGATAATACTTCGTACTGTTTTTCATAAACAAAGCTTATGCTACACCGCATCGCAATTTTTGCGATAAGCCCCTCCTTATCTGTCGTTGCGGCGTCAGATTATGTCTAATGTTTGACGTGGTCAATGAGAAGTTTCTAATGTTTTAATGTTTGACATGGTCAAGTAGAAAGGGACACCCCAGTCAAGCCGCATTGGCCATTCGGCCATTTATCTCAAATTGATCCGAGCTCTGATAGCCCGGGTACGAATGCAGCCGCTTGCTCTTCCAGCGCTTTATGATTTCAGGTCGCCACACCTAGCATCCATGTGTGGGGCGGCCGCTTTCCGCAAAGCTCGCTCGTGCGTGCAGGATCTCGGCGAGAGTCACTGTCGATCATTGCCTCAGCAGCCTGTCGGCTTGTGGACGCGAATGACCACTCCACTCGGTAACCCGCCCTTGAATCCGCAGAGTGGCGACCGGTAGCTTTGGGCACTGACGACTCGCTCGATTTTGGAAAAGCGGCCGCTCAGGAATGGCGGGCCTTGGAAGGACGAATGGCCGTTGAGGCCGAAAACTACCCACCCGAAAACAAACTATCGGAGCTCGTTTGAACTTCAATTCTTCGCCAATTGTCCTTTGGCGCAGTATTCGTCAATGGATGTGCATTTCCCGATTGCCGGCCCTGTCGCTCCGTTGCAGCAGATACCTGTCCTGGTCTCCAGGCAATGGCGCCCCGTCGTCGCTTAGATAGAGCAAAGTGCCTTCATCTTTAATGGCGAGCCGACGCTGAGGGGCCTCTTTGTTGGGGGTCAACAAGACGACACCTTTGGTGTCGTTCCATTCGTATTTTCCTTTTTCGAAGGACTCTCGGTTTTGCGGCTTTGCGGGTTGGATGACCAAAAGATAGTTGTTCTTGGCATTCAAGGACAGGGTCATTTTCAGACCGTTGCAATCTTCTTCATGACACGGCAGGTAGCCGTAAAAGACGCCCCGAAATTTGCCTGCCGCTCCCTCGGGGCTGGCATGAGCCGAATGATCCATGGCACCGTGCTGGCTCTGTTCGCGAGCTTTGAGCGCTTTCTCTTGGATTTCCTTATCGGTTTCTGCCCAAGCGGGGTTAAGCGAGGACAGCAATGCGCCGAAAACAATGACTAACACCTTTTGAGTCATTTTCCTGTTCGATGCTTTCATAAGGGATTTCTCGTGTTCTATGTCCGAAACCAGCGTAGCCCATGAGGCGGATATGCGTGTGATATTGTACGCCACCGAGGGCGTGTTAATTTGACTTCACGTTCTGTCTTGTCGTGTGCCGGCAACTGGAATCGCGTATTCAATGGCGCCTTTGGGAACGAACCACCGATTCGGTCTCGAAGAGAGCTGACGCTCGGGAAGGCCGGTATCGGCAGAGGTGAACGCCCGTTGAAGCCGATCTTGAGACGATCGAGGCGAATCTTGAGCACGGGCGAAAGGGGGGGCAGTTCTTACATTCCAACACAGTTAACCGCTTCGAAACCAAACAGGGGACAAATTGTACGTGCCAGGGTAATTTTTCACAGACGAATCCTTGTCGGAGCGTGCACGCTCCCGGCACAAGATACCTATCGCCTAATACAAACGGACCCCGGCTTAACGTATATCCAGAAGATTCACTTCGTAGCAAGGCTCATGGCTAGCAAATAATACACATGGCTTGATTTTGCAGGATTGGCTTCCTCCCAAGTAAGAGGCATGAATTTGAGAGTTTGAGTGCCGGATCAGTTCTTTGGTTGAAGACCTAAAAGACTCGCCCGGATATTTCGTCAGACTTTATATTTTGCCGACAAAATCTCGTAGCCGTTCTACTTTATTGCTCAAATCGGTTTTGTGATGTGCTGAAAAGGATTTGTTGTGTCGTATGAAATACATTGCGCCTTCAGCACAGAGTGGACGGCAACCTTGCAAGCAGTGATTGGCAATAACCCGTTGATGAATAAGCGCCGTATAACCTTTCGACAGAGGGGATCGAAAGTATAATCGGTTTTATGTAACCCAAATCGAGTCGATTCAAATTCATGCCGATTATCTCGAACCACGGGTTATCGAAAACTTCTTTGAATTTGCCGCCTCTCTAGAAATTCTGCCTCAAATGCGGCTGAATATCGGCACCAGAGATTCTGGCGTTGAAGAGCATTAAGAACCGCTTTTTCAATACTATTAAACAGTTCAAGGTTTAACTTGACAGCATAGGCATACCCGAGCGGAGAATAGCGGGAAAACATCCTGGATTGCGGATAAACAGTTTGCTCACGCCCTTAACAACAACGTAATAACAAAAACGAGGAGGCGCCATGTCCTTTCCAGCCGATAACAACATCTTTCAAAAGGGCACATTCGAAGGTTTCGCCGTCCGCGGGCGAGCGCGAGTGGATCGGGATTTTCGACATGCTTGGGAAAACCGCTCGGTGTCGCCCGGACTTGGTAAGCATTTCGCCATCCTCGACGATCCGAATCTTATCGATCTCTCCAACGGAACCCGCCTGCCGCCCAGCCAAATACTGTCATCCGATCTGACCGCGCCAGCCAGCCGTGATCCACTGGACACCTCGGACCTTGATTTCATCGATCTGCTGTCGCAGAAAACGCGCGGTATCGACGGCGCCAGTCTTGCGGTGGAGGGCATCAGCCTCAAGCCCGGCGAAGGCATCATGACGCGCTGGAATTTTCTGGTTTACGACCAGCGCGACGATATCAACGACTTTGCCTTGGCCGAATTGATCGACGAGCAAACCGGACAGACGATTGAACAAAAACTCCTGGTGCAAAGCCAAGGTTTGAAGAGTCCCGACGGCTCGATCCGCTGGTCGAGCGGCTGGATGCCTTATTCCTGGAAAACGTCGAGCTCCGTGCGCGTGACGTTTCGCATCGTCGTCAGCAACGGCTACACCTTCAATCCCCTGTCCGGCCCCGATCCCTTGCAGAGAGTGCAAGGGCGAGCGTTCCCCAGCGGGTTGCTGGTAGACGGAATTTGGTTGATTTAGGGGGGATGCCGTCATGAAAGTCGGACGCGTTATCACAATTTTCGCTCTCATCCTGACCACCCTCGCGGGTGTCGGTTGCCGCCCCGCGAAAGACAACGGCGGGGACGCCCGTCACACCCGAGTCATCCACGCCGATGTCGTCGCAATCGAGCACGATATCCAGTACAACCGCTTCGGTTCCCACAACCCCTACGGCATGATTTACGCCCTTGAGCGCGATGTGGAAAGCAGCGATGGACAGCCCGAACTGCGGCCGGGCAAGGTCAGGCTGAAGTCGGTCAAGCGGGCGCGGCCTTTGGCACTTAGGGCGCACAAGGGAGACATTCTCGAAGTGACCTTCACCAATTTGCTGAGCCCCGAACGGCCCAAGCGACATCCCGACGATATCGAGGAAGAGGCGATCGAGGAAAAAAGCCATGCGGCCAACCCGGTCGTATCGGCGCATCGGACTGATTCCGACCCGTGCGCGCCAGCCGGCACACCGCCGCCGCACGGGAATACCCCAGCCACCCGCTGCGCCTCCATCGCACTTTCGGGTCTGCGGGTCGAAGCCGATGGCCACGATCCTGCCGCAACCGGTTTGCAGGGCATTCCTCCGGGGGCCACAATCACCTACCGTTGGCGCGCCGAGCGCGAGGGCACCTTTTTGTTCGCCAGTCTCGCCGCGCCGTCCGGGGGCGAAGGCGACGGCGGCTCGCTGGTACACGGCCTGTTCGGCACGGTGACGGTGGAACCGGAACGCAGCACCTGGTATCGCAGCGCGGTCCGCGCCGACGAACTCAAGGAAGCGAAACGGCAGGCCAAGGCACCCGCGCTGATCGAGTATGAAGCGCTCGACGAGCACGGCGATCCCGTCCTGAACCTGCTCAAGCCGCTTGGCAACGACCGGTTCGAACTGATCCACAGTCCCTTGGACGCCATCATCGTCGATCACGACAGCGGCAAGAGCGGCCGCGAATTCACGGTCACCTTCCATGATGAACTGAAGACCGTCTATCCCGAGGACTTCCGCATTCTCGCCACCAACCCGCAATTGGCGGGGGTGCGAGACGGATTTGCCATCAACTACGGCGCGAGCGGCATGGGCACCATCTTGTTGGCCAACCGCCTGGGCAAAGGACCGGCCAAGGATTGCGTCGACTGCCTTTACGAAGAATTTTTCCTGCAATCCTGGGCAAACGGCGATCCCGCGCTGCTGCCTCAGTACGAGGACGATCCGTCCAACGTCCATCACAGCTATCTCGGCGATCCCGTGCTGTTCCGCAACTCGCACGCCGGCCCGAAGGAAACCCATGTGTTCCACCTGCATGCACATCAGTGGGAATCCAGTCGAAGCGGGTATTCCAATTATCTCGATTCGCAGACCATCGCGCCGCAACAAAGCTTTGCCTACGCCATCGCGCACGAGGCCAGCGGCAACCGCAATCTGGCGCCGGGCGATTCGATCTTCCACTGTCATCTCTACCCGCATTTCGCTCAGGGCATGTGGGGGTTGTGGCGCGTCCACGACGTTTTCGAGGACGGCACGCGCCGTCTGCCCGATGGAGAACGGGGACCCGGCACCGATCCGAGAACCGGCGTCGCCACGGGCGGCACCCCTATTCCGGCAGTGATTCCCTTGCCTGAGCTCGCCATCGCGCCCGCTCCGACTTATGCGGAAGATCCCGATCCGAGCAAGCGCATAGCCCAATCCTTTCCAGGCTTCCCTTTTTACATTCCCGGTCAGGCCGGACACCGTGCGCCGCAGCCTCCGCTCGACATCGTCGAAAACGGCGGTCTTGGGCGGCACCTTGTAACCGGCGGCGAGCGGGAATTCAACGGCGGGCGAACCGCCGCGGAACAGTTGGCGAACGCCGACATGACCGCGCATATCACCCGCGCGAATCTAATTCTGTTGCCCGAAGCGGGCACCGCATTGGAAAAAGCGGCGATGGCTTTCCATGAACACGCCGCCGGTTACCCGAGCCGGACGCCGGAGGGCCGGGATGCGGTATTCCGGGTCAACGGCAAAGCGCGGCGGCCCGGCGCGCCTTTCGCCGACCCGTGCGGCGAGGATCCCACGGCGCCGATTCGGCGTTACCGCGCTTCGGTGATCGATCTGGACATTCAAACCAACGAACACGGCTGGCATGACCCGCAGTCACGCATCAATGTTCTGGACCGGGACGTTGCTCGTTACGAAGGCAAAAAAACCGCCGCGGCCGAGCCATTCTTCTTCCGTGTGGAATCGGGCGAGTGCGTGGAGTTCCTGCATACCAACCGTGCCGGTGCCACGGTGAGACGCGACGATTTCCAGGTCGCCACGCCTACCGACACCATCGGTCAACACATCCATCTGGTCAAATTCGATGTCCTCGCTGCGGACGGCTCGGGCAACGGCTTCAATTACGAGGATGGCACACTGGCCTGGGAAGCGATCAAGGAGCTGTCCGAAGCCAGCCGCTTCGGCGTGGTGAAGGATCACCTCGGCCAAATCAAGCCTAAGCCTCGCGCCAAGACCAACAAGCAGGGCCGTCCGGTGTTTCAGACCACCATCCAGCGCTGGTGGGCGGATGCCCACGACCATAAGGACGGCGACGGCACGCTGGGCACGGTATTCACGCACGATCACTTCGCGCCGTCCTCGATTCAGCATCACGGGTTTTACAACGCCATGCTGGTCGAACCCAAGGGCTCGGTTTGGCGTACCCCGGACGGTACCGACATGAAAACGGGCAAGCGGCGATTACCCGGCGGAAATGAGCAGAACGTCGCCGGCGCCAGCCGCGATATTGCCTGCCGCGCCCCCGTCACCGAACCGGAGCGTACATGCCGCGAATCTTTCGCGGTCGGCTCGCGCGGCATGGTGGTCAAGGCGGAAGCCAGGGAAAAGCATCCCGACACGCGCGAATTCGCCCTGGCCATCGCCGATTTCGCGTTGCTCTACGATGCCGGGCAAACGCAAGGTCCGGCTCTGCCGGAAGGCATGGCGGGCAAGGTGAACACCACGGTGGAGGACTATTACGTCGCCTACCGCAAGCTGCACGGCTATCCCGTCGATCCGCCGGCCATGCCCGAGGCGATTTCCACCGACCACCACAATCCCTATCTGGTCAATTACAAACACGAGCCCATCCCGCTGCGTATCGGCGAACGCGACAGCCCCGCAAGCGGCAGTCATTTTTCAAAGCTCAAGCCCGGCGAATGCGCAGGGCATCTGGACGACCCCGAAAGCGCGCGCCCGGCGCTGTGTCGCCCCAGCGATCTGGCTTATGTCTTTAGCTCCTCGGCACCGCATGGCGATCCCTTCCTGAAGCCCTTCAGGGCCTATGAGGGCGACCGGGTTCAATTGCGCGTAATCCAGGGGGCGCAGGAAGTCCAGCACGGTTTCACCGTACACGGGCTGGCCTGGCGAAGGGAAGCGAAGAACCCGACTGCGCCCTGGATCAATGCCCAGGAAATCGGAATTTCCGAACATTTCGAGATGGATACGGTCAATCTGGCCAACATCGGCGCCGGACTCGGTACCGCCGACTACCTCTTCCACTTCGGCACTCAGGACGACTTGTGGAACGGCAGTTGGGGACTGTTGCGCGCTTTCGCCAGCCCTGAAGTTTTCGACCCGGCGGCATGCGAGGACGAGCATGGCGTGCTGAAAGTCGGACAAGTCGATTTGCTCGAAGCCAGCGCGCCGGACAAGGATGCGGCACAGCGCAAGCCCTTCATTGACAAACTCCGGCAGGCCGGCTGCGCCGCCCAGCCGGTCGCGCGGCAGCACCTCGACGGGCCGAACAGTTGCCCGGACGGCGGGCGTAGCGACGATCATTGCGCGCTGGCGGTTCTGGACGACAATACCGACGGCAGGATAAGCGATCCCCAAGCGGGACAATTGGTGGCCGGTGACGGTTGTCCCCGGAATGCACCGCGGTCTGAATACGCTATAGAAGCTTGGCAAGTGAAGGACCTGCTGGGCGAGAGGGGAATGCGCTACGACGATGTCCACGGCCTGGATGACCCGGACGGTCTGGTTTTCGTTCCGGCTGGCGATGTCGAAGCGATTCGCAACGGCAAGCCTTTGACGCCACTCGTGCTTCGGGTCAAGGCAGGACATTGCGCGGTGGTGAAGCTGACCAATCACCTGGGGACGCGCCTGTCGGACCGTCCGGGCGACGCACTCATGCCGCGCATCACTCAAATCAATGTGGACGAGCACAACGAGGGCTTGCTGGACGCGCCGCCGTCAAACCGTGTCTCGCTCCATCCGCAGCTGGTGGCCGTGGACGTCAATGCCGGAAACGGCGCAGTCGCGGGTTTCAACCGCATCGATAAAGCGCTGGCGGTCCCAGGCGAAACGCGAACTTACAACTGGTTCGCGGGCCGGGTGAATATCGACCGGAAGGGCGGCAAGGTCGAAAGCCTCGTCATCGAACCCTTCAATGAACCGCTCGCGGCGGGATTGAATTCCCACGGCGACGTCATCGGCCATGGCACGCACGGTCTGATCGGCGCGCTCATTATCGAACCGGCCGACGCCAAGTTGTTCGACCCCGAGGATTTTTACGTGGACTCGCGAGGCCGGCCCCACGGTACCGAAATTCCTTTCGAACGAGCCTCCGGTCTCTCGGCCGTGGTCTGGGAGGATGACACCAAGAACTATGCGCGGGAATTCGTCGTGGTCTATCAAGACGGGCTGAATCTGCACAAGAACGGACAGCCCGTTCCCGACTGCCGCATCTGCGACGATTCCTATGATCTCGGCGAGCAAGGCATCAACTACCACAGTGCGCCTTTCTGGGTGCGCATGGGACTGGATCCACACCCGAATGCGCATGGTCAGGAAACCCAGGACCTCAATGACAACGTCTTCGCGAACGACTTCTTCACCGATGATCGGCAACCCTTAGCCTTCGTCGATTTCGAAGCCAAAGCGGATGAGCGCTTGCGTTTCCACGTGGTCCATCCGGCCGGCCGCGCCCGTCAGCACAGCTTCCAACTGTACGGGCATTCGTTCAAGGACGACGTCCCGAATTTCGGTTCCCCCTGGTCGCGCTTGGTGACGCCCGGGGTGACGCTCACGGCGGAAGTCGAACGCGCGAAGCCCGGAATTTGGCTCTATCGGGACGGTCCGGCTCATCTGTTCGCCGGGGGTACCTGGGGGCGGCTGGTGGTCAGGGACTAGAGCATTTTCCGATTCGGTGTCAGAGCGCCCGATAGGTAGGTCGGCAATCCCTTCCCAATCGCAAACGGTCGCTTTAGTCGCGACCCTTCCAATCGCAAACGGTCGCTTTAGTCGCGACCCTTCCAACAAAATCCTTTGCCGAGCCGATAAGTCGGCAAGGGATTGCCGACCTACGTTCTTCCCGCCCGACACGAAGCCGTACACCGGGATGAAAAACGCTCTAAGGAGCGGTCGTGGCAGCGGAAAGGAGTTTGACGAAATGGCGCGGGATAGCGGCAGGATCGTGATGCATTGGCATTACCCCCTGCCGCGGAGCTTGGGAAACGGACCACCTGCGATGGCTCGGACACGGCCTTGGCGTGCTTCGGAGATAAACCTACGACTCCCCCTTCGCTGGACTTTGACTGTAA
>NZ_JBDIVO010000157.1:0-10190 GCF_039794385.1 Methylocaldum sp.
CTCCGAAACCTGTTCCGCCGAAACCTGTTCCGCCGAAACCTGCTCCGCCGAAACCTGCTCCGCCGAAACCTGCTCCGCCGAAACCTGCTCCGCCGAAACCTGCTCCGCCGAAACCTGCTCCCCCGAAACCCGCTCCGCCGAAACCCGCTCCGCCGAAACCCGCTCCGCCGTAGCCTAACCCGCCGAAACCACCTCCACCATAAGCCCCACCTATGTCGCTATCGCGGTAGATGATCTGAAACGTAGTTCTTTTGCTCGGCTCCCATGCCACAGATATGAAATGATTGTTGCTACCCCACCCGCCTTGTACAGCTAATTTAGCACTCGGCGTCCAAGCCAGTCCCGCAGTCCAATACCCCCCGTTTCGAGCCCCCGAAATGTTTGTCTGACCTAAAAAATCGTTTTCGAAACGTCCTGCCTGAATAAACGGGCTGAATTCCTTGGAGAGACGGTATCTCAACTCGCCATTGTAGTTTCGATATTTTACGTCGCCTGTAGCGCTGGCGCCTCCGACACCATTGTCACGCGTGTTTTCTTGATTATAAAAGTTGGCACGCCAGGTAAGCGAATCGAACCAGTTGCCACTACGCAAATCTATTCTTTGTTCGAAAATATTCGAATCGAAGTTTCCTCCGCCGATGTTACTGTACGTGACACGGGCAGTACCTTCTGCATAACCGCCCAAGTGCGGCTTCCAATAGGGGCTGACTCGAAAAGTTCTGTAATCGCTGGTATTGCCAGTTTGCGAGACATTATCAAACGCAAAACGGCCAGTAGTCGAGTTATTGTATTGCCCAATCGTACTTGTAGAATCGATGAATACCGAATTATCCCACAGCTCGGTAGTCGAATTCATTTGAAGTTGGTTATTGATCCGCGGATCTGTATCCGTTCCCGCATAGAATAGATTCTGCATGCGATAATCCAAGTTAAATAGATTTCGGCCCCGGCGCCGGACTGATACGCCAGGACTTAACTCAGTCACGAATGCATCATCGCCATTCTGCCCCGCCGAACTGCTAGACCGTTGTCCGCTACCGGACAAATTGATATTGTCGGAATATATTCCTCGCGCAGTTAAATTGGGAGTTACAAGCCAATCCACGGCGAAGGCAGGGGCCAACGGAAAAAGAAAAGGAAGAACGGCTATACCTTGACCGATCTTCCTAATACTTGGCATGGACGCTGGGTCACCCATCAGTTCTCTGCTGACCATAAGATCCATACCCATAACCGTACCCGTAGCCATAATATCTGAATCCAAATCCCTTTTTGGTCTTGTTCAATACACAGCCAATGACCTCGCAGGACTCTAATTTGGAAATGGCCTCCTGAACAATGTATTGGGGCGTTGATTCCGACTCAATTACCAGGACGACCTGCCCAACCAACGTGGCTAAAACGGAGCCTTGACTAGCAGCCAACAATGGCGGAGAGTCAAAAATCACTACCCGGTCCGGGTAACGGGCAGATAATTCATTGGCTAGTCGTTTCATCGCATCACTAGCTAAGAGCTCGGTGGAATGGCGATCCAATTTACCTGCCGGCAACAGCGTGAGGTTGGGAATATCCGTTTTGATCAAGACATCGGAAAAACGGATCGATTTATCCTGAAGCAGATCGGTCAATCCTATCTTCGCAGGGATCCCGAGTAATTCAGCTATCGATGGTTTCGCCACGTCAGCATCTATCAACAGTACGGTTTTATCCCGCTCCATCGCTATGCTGAGCGCCAAATTTACGGCCGTAAAGGTTTTCCCCTCGCCGGGAACACTGCTGGTGACGAGAATCAGATTCGCACGGCTGAGACCATTATCACCATCCGGGAATGCGTTCATCAAAAGCGGCCGTTTGATTAGGCGATACTCCTCCGCTATCTGACTATAAGCCATCTCAGGCCCGAGCATCCCTTTTTCCCGCAGGTGACTCCAACCGATCGAATGTATTTTACTGGCCTCGGCAGTAGCTTTCCTGGTTGGCTCGGGGACTGGCTCGGCCGCCTCAATGTTTTCCAGTCTTTCGGGAAAATTCTGTTGATCCGCCTTTTTATTAGTCGAAGACTGCTCGAGCTCTAACGCTTTATTAAGTGCCTTTTCAATAATGCTCACGTGGCTGCCCCCGACTAAATGAAGGACGGAAGATGATAACCCCTAATTTCCAGCAAGATTACCCCAACGAATACTACGAATAACATGGCAAATACAGCCGTAAAAGCTAGAAACTCACGCCATTTCCGTTCCTTAATTTCCGGAATCCAATTCATGGAAACGCTGCCAAGTACAGGCAGTCCTGTAACCTCTCGAACTTTATTCATGGTATTGAATGCCGGCCGGAGCAGCGCCAAAAACACAGCCAACCCTATACTCACCACTATACCTGCCGCGAAAACCCCAACCGATAATAGAATGCGATTGGGAGCAGAAGGTTTCGTAGGTACTTGAGGTGGGTCGACAATCTTGAATTTAACGCTATCCGTGCTCTGCTCTACGCTTTCCGACATTCTCGCTGTCTCGCGCCGTTTCAGGAGTGCATCATAATTTTCCTTAATCGCTGCATAATCTCTATTGAGACCCTGCAACTGAGTCTCCACTTTTAAACGGTCATCCATTTGTTTCTTCAGGTTCTCTATCTTTTCCTCGAAGATTTTGACTCGTGAGTTCAAGGAGGCGACATTAGCGTCCGCCTCGCCAAGCGCAATTTTCTTCTGTTGAAAAACCGGATTTGTCTCGCCCCCCATGCCAGAACTGGTATCTTCTTCCGATGCGGCCTCCTCCTCTTCCTTTTTTTTCTGCCGTTCCAATTCGACTATGCTCTTTTTAATCGCCATAACCTCGGGATGTCCCTTCGTGTATTTCAGCAACAATTCATCCAATCGAGCTTGCAACGCTTGAATACGCGTATCCAAAGGACTTGCTGCAACTTGGCTCCCAAAATCCGTGAATGACGGCTCCTCTTCATCCAGCTGCCTCTGCATTTCTTCGCGCCGATAGACAGCCTCTTGCAGAGCCATCTTAGCCTCCTCGAGCTGTCCGTTAAGCGTGCCGAGCTGTCCATAAAGGTCGCCCCCGTGCTCCGGCAACAATCCATAATTGGCTCGCTTGAAATCCTCTCTTGCCTTCTCAGCGGCTTGCAAACGTGTTTCATACTCCTTTAACTGCTGGTCCAGAAATTTCTGCGCAGAATTTGAATCTTCCCGCGACTCTCCGAGTGTTTGCTCAACAAAAATAGTTAATAATGCCTGAACAATCTTCTTTGCTACCGCTGGATTTTGGTCTTCTGCGCTAATCGTAAATAGATTATTTTCTCCGCCAGTAATGCTCATAGCCGATTGCAGGTGACTGACTAACTTTTCCATGGATGCTTCATCCTTCGCGCCTAAATCCAAGTCGGTCATCCGAGCCACTTTCTCCAAGTTTGGGCGACTGAACATCAATTTCGACATTAATCGGATTTGGCCGGAAACATCTGGCTGAATAGCCAAGCCGGAAAGCAGAGGACGCAAAACAGAGCGAGTATCCACATGTACGCGCGCACTTGCCTCATACTTGTTAGGCATTTGCGCGACAAAAACCCAACCCGCAAGACTAATTACCCATGCCAAAGCAATAGAAAGCCACTTATAACGGGTTGCGCCTTGGATATGACCGAGAACCTCGGCGATTAGTTCATGCATGGAAATTAGCTCCTATGCGAAACAGGCTAAAAATAAGCTTCCGGAATAATTAAAACATCTCCTGGTAGAATATTTACATTAGCCGTGATATCGCCATCCTCGAGCAGATCATCGATACGAACTCTAAGTTGCTGCTTTACACCATTTAATGTCCTTACGATTGTAGCCCGGTTGCCAGCCGCATAATCGGTAACCCCACCAACTAAAATCATTAAATCGAGCAGAGACATATTTTCTTTGTAAGGTACCGCCTGGGGTTTTGCAGCTTGTCCAACAACTCTAACTTGCTCGCTGTAAGGACCGACAAAATTACTCACAATTACGGTTACTAGCGGGTTTCGAATATATTTCGCTAATTCCTTTTCGATATCGCGTGCGAGCTGAAAGGGTGTCTTGCCCGATGCAGGCAGTTCCTCAACTAAAGGGGCATTTATTTTTCCGTCCGGTCTAACCGGTATGGTGCGAGATACTTCGGGATTTCCCCAGACAAACATTTCAATGCTGTCGCCTGGCCCAATGATGTAGGTATATTCCGAGGGCGGGTCTACGTTTGGCGCGAGTGGAGCACATCCCACGAGTAAAGAGGCGCAGAATAAAATTCCGCACAAAGCTCCATAATTAAAAAGACGCATAATATCTATCCCCAATTAGCTTTTTCTTAAAACAGCTCGCTTACGAAACCCGAGGTGAAACAAGATCAGCCGAAACTATGACATAAAACCAACATTTGTTTTGTTTAAGCGGCGCGGTTTTGTGGAACGTCGGGTCTGATGCAAGCACCAAAAGCCTGTGCTCTTCGCTCTCAATTTACAATGCGGCGCCCCATCTCGCCGGCTCAGGGAGCAAACAAAGTCTAGCATAGCTGTTGCGCGCCCTTGAGACTGAAGATTTCACCCAGAGGATCGATATCACGTCAGTCAGGAGGCGCGCTAACCGATTGATTCAACAGCTTATATTTAAAATATCTCATTACACAGTCTAGCGTCGCATATTTAGCGCTGCACAAACTGTCTTATCCGAGTTATAGCCGCAGCCAATCGCTCAAGAGTGACCGCATACGAAAATCTAAGATGACTTTCGGGCGAATTTTTTCCGAAATCCTTACCCGGAGTTGTCGCCACGCCGGTTTCCTCTAACAAATCCAATGCAAAATCAAAGCTATTCGACGTAAACTGGCGGCAATCAGCGTACACATAAAAAGCACCATTTGGGATGGTGTTTAATGTAAATCCAATGTTCAGCAGCTGCTCACAAAGAAAGTCTCTTCTTTCCTGAAAAACGCGTCGTCGCTGCTCCAATTCTTGTAAGTTCGCTTCGGTAAAGGAAGCCAGGGCGCCATATTGTGAAGGGGCGGGCGTAGAAATAAAAATGTTCTGTGCAAGTTTTTCGGCACTTTCGATGTAGTCGGCAGGAACCACAAGCCAGCCGACCCGCCAGCCTGTCATGCCAAAATATTTCGAAAAGCTGTTGACCACGAAAACCCGATCCGAGAGCGATAGAGCCGTCGGTGAAGGCTCGTCATATTCGAGTCCGTGATAGATCTCGTCTGATATCAAAAACCCCGATCGCCGCTCCAATTCAATGGTGAGTCTCTTCAACGCATCCGATTGCATTACGGTTCCAGTGGGATTCGAGGGCGATGCGATCACAACGCCCTTTGTTCGGCTGTCCCAGTGGGCGGACAGGACGTCCGAATTGAGCTGGAAGCACGTTGACGCGTCTACGGGAACCAACGAAGGAGTGCCACCAAAAAGTCGAACAAAATTCGCATAACATGGATAGCCAGGATCCGCCAACAGAACCTCGTCGCCTTCATTAAGCAGCAATCCCATCGCCAACAGAAAGCCGCCCGAGGCGCCTGGAGTGACAAAGATTCGTTCACTCGCGACATATACGCCGTAGCGGTCGCGGTAATATTTCGATATAGCCTCGCGAAGCTCGGGCAGCCCGGCAGCCGGCGTATACTTTATTTCTCCGCGGCGCATGAATTCGGTCGCGTGTTGGATAACCAGCGGAGGCGTCGGAAAATCCGGTTCGCCGATTTCCATATGAATAATGTCCCGCCCCTGGCGCTCCAATGCATTGGCACGCGACAAAATTTCCATCACGTAGAAGGGCTGTATGCCAGCCATACGATTCGAAATCATCATTTTTGCATCCGTAACACGGCGGAATCGCCTTAAAGTGTCCCAGCAATCTCGTTAGCAGACGCCGGCCATCTTGCAGAACCGCGATTTGTCTGCTAGTAATATCCGGTTTTTGAACTTGGTTTAGGAGTTTACGGATGTCCAGCGCCCAAAAAGCCGATACCCATGTGACACCTTTCAGCTTCACGCCTTACCCGCTCAAGGAAGGCGAAGAATACATGAATGAGGCTCAAGTCGAGCACTTCCGTCGCATTCTACAGAATTGGAAGGCGGAACTCATGAAGGAAGTCGATCGGACGGTGCATCACATGCAGGACGAAGCGGCTAATTTCCCGGACCCGAACGACCGCGCGACGCAGGAATCCGAATTCAGCCTGGAACTGCGTACCCGCGACCGGGAACGGAAACTCATCAAAAAGATCGAAGAATCCCTGGAAAATCTCGAGCGTGGCGATTACGGTTATTGCGAGACCTGCGGCGTGGAAATCGGCCTGCGGCGCCTCGAGGCGCGGCCGACGGCGACCCAGTGCATCGACTGCAAGACTCTGGATGAAATCCGGGAAAAGCAAGTCGGCTAATCTTTGGTCCATTCATCCTCGGACTTGAACGACACCCAATTCTCGACGACCTCTTCTAAGCCAAAATACCGGGGCCGTTTCGCGCCATCGCCTACCGGCCCCCTGCATTTAGGCTCCCTCTACACAGCTCTCGCCAGTTTTCTCCAAGCCAAATCGCAGCAAGGCGAATGGTATTTGAGAATCGACGATGTCGACCCTTTTCGCACCATTGCCGATTCAGCAGACCGGATTCTTCGCACCCTGGAAACATTCGGTTTGCACTGGAACGGGCCTATCCTCTATCAGAGCGAGCGTTTGGAGGCCTATCGAGCCGCACTTGCGCGGCTCGATCATCAAGAGCTCCTTTATCCCTGCACCTGCTCGCGCAAAGACCTTGCGTCGTTCTCTGACGGAAATACGGACGCATCGATTTACCCGGGGTTCTGCCGGAACAGGAACAAGAAACCTGTGACCGACTCTCATGCCTTGCGCGTCATAACGGAAAACGCTGCGGTAACGTTCGAGGACATGCTCCAGGGACCAGTGACACAGAATCTGGCGAACGACGTCGGAGACTTCATCGTCTTCCGGCGCGATGCAGTTTATGCCTACCATTTGGCAACCGTGCTCGATGATGACGAACAAGGCATTACCGAAGTGGTTCGGGGCGTCGATTTGCTCGACTCCACGCCCCGGCAGATTTATTTGCAGCGGCTACTCGGATTGCCCACTCCGGTATACGCGCACGTTCCGGTTCTCCTAGATCAAATGGGACTCAAACTGAGCAAACAGACCTACGCCGATCCCGTGGATGGGCAAAATCCATCATCGACCTTGGTTAGCTTGTTGACCCTCTTAAACCAAAACCCGCCTCCGGATTTGCAATCGGCAAAAACGGACGATGTCCTCGATTGGGCACTCCGAAATTGGGACATTTCACGACTCTCGGCTCAGCGCACCATCCCGGTGAACTTATCGTGAGCTATCCTTACAAAACCTAAATAATGATCTCGTCTCTTACTCCGAATGCCGTAATGGCCGACGTCCCGCAAAAACAAAGTATTTCAGTCGGTTTTATGGTTTGACAAGTTATTGCTTTTCTTTAAAATTCCGTCCTCCAAATCACGACCCACTTCCCCGATTTTTCCTTAATGAAGGATTACCTGCTCATCCTGGTCGGCACGACCCTGGTCAATAACTTCGTCTTGGTCAAGTTTCTCGGGCTTTGCCCCTTCATGGGCGTATCCAAAAAACTTGAGACTGCGATGGGCATGGGTCTGGCGACGACCTTCGTACTGACCCTGTCTTCGGTGAGCAGTTATCTCGCCAACGAATATCTTCTGGTCCCTCTGGGACTGGAATATCTCCGCACCATCGTCTTCATCGTCGTCATCGCCGTGGTGGTGCAATTCACCGAAATGTTCGTACGCAAGTCGAGCCCCTTGCTCTATCAAGTGCTGGGCATATTTTTGCCCCTCATTACCACCAACTGTGCGGTGCTTGGCGTTGCGCTGCTGAATGTCCAGTCTCAGCACGGATTCATCGAGTCGTTTTTGTACGGTTTCGGTGCCGCTCTCGGCTTTACCTTGGTTTTGGTTCTGTTCGCAGCGGTTCGCGAACGAATAGACGCATCCGATGTTCCTTTACCTTTCCGCGGCAACGCTATCGCCTTGATTACCGCCGGCCTGATTTCCATGGCTTTCATGGGATTCTCCGGCCTCGTCAAGGGCTGATCCGGTTTCATCCATGTTGGCCGTATTCGTCGTTTGCGCATTGTTCGCTTTATTAGGCTTGATCCTGGGCTATTCAGCCCGGCGCTTCAAGGTCGAGGGCGATCCCTTGGTGGATAAAATCGACGCCGTATTGCCGCAAACGCAATGCGGGCAATGCGGTTTTCCCGGTTGCCGCCCGTATGCAGAAGCCATCGCGCGGGGCGATGCGGACATCAACCAGTGCCCTCCGGGCGGCGAGGAAGGCGTTATCGCGCTGGCCGATCTGCTGGGCGTCGAACCAAAGCCTTTGAGCGCCGAACATGGCATCGAAAAACCGAAGTCCGTTGCCATCATCGATGAAAGCAAATGCATCGGCTGCACCCTTTGCATTCAGGCCTGCCCCGTCGATGCGATCCTCGGCGCAGCCAAGCACATGCACACGGTCATTGCGTCGGAATGCACGGGCTGCGAACTGTGCGTGGCGCCATGCCCGGTGGATTGCATCCGCATGGAACCCGTTAAGGAAACCCTGGCCACCTGGCGATGGCCCGAACCCAAAGCAGTGGGTCAATGAACTTGTTCAAACTCTGGAACTTCCATGGCGGCCTTCATCTGGATGGCCATAAGCAGGAGTCCTGCAAAGCCCCGCTCGCCGTCGCGCGTTTACCGGAAAGGCTGCTTTTTCCGCTGCAACAGCGGAATGGCGAAGATTCCAAGCCCGTCGTCGCGCCGGGCGACCGGGTTCTGAAAGGCCAAGTCATCGCCCGCGACGACCACCCGTTCTATCCGCCGATTCACGCCTCCAGTTCCGGCATCGTCCGGAAGATCGAAGACTTGCCTCTGCCCCACCCGTCCGGCCTGACTGGATCGTGCATCGTCATCGAGACCGATGGCGAGGATGCCGCCATGGACTTCGCCGGCATAGAGGATTACCGGCAGTGTTCTCCCGACGAACTGCGCCGCAGGATATACGAAGCCGGAATCGTCGGCCTTGGCGGAGCCGCGTTCCCTACCTCGGTCAAGGTGGCACCGGGCAGCGATCGCAAGGTCGACACGCTGATTCTGAACGGCGCGGAATGCGAGCCCTACATCACTTGCGACGACAGCCTGCTCAGCCACTATCCGAACCACGTGCTGGAAGGCGCCAAAATCCTGCTCCAAATCCTGAAGGCGGAACGCTGTCTCCTGGCCGTGGAAGACGATATGCCGGACGCGCTGGCCGCACTGGAGAAGGCGAAGCAGCGCGGAGGTTTCGAGGCTATTCAGCTCGTGCGCGTTCCCGCCATTTATCCCACCGGCGGCGAGAAACAATTGATCAGCGTGCTGACCGGCCGCGAAGTACCGACGCGCGGCATTCCGGCCGACATCGGTATCGTCTGCCAGAATGTCGGAACGGCCGCAGCGGTTTATAACGCCGTCGTTCACGGTACTCCTTTGATTTCCCGAATTGTGACGGTAACCGGCCGCGGCGTAAAACAGCCACAGAATGTTCTGGCTCGGATCGGTACGCCTTTCGCCGATCTCATCCAACAATGCGGCGGCTATACCAACGAAGCCGAGCGGCTCGTTCTAGGCGGACCGATGATGGGCTTTGACGTGCCGACTGATAATCTGCCTTTGACCAAATCGGCCAACTGCATACTGGTGGCCGGCCGCAACGAACTGATCGGCGAAAAGCGATCCCTGCCCTGCATTCGTTGCGGCGCTTGCGCCGAAGCCTGCCCGGTGAACCTGCTGCCGCAGCAGCTTTACTGGTACGGCCGTTCGGACCAGATCGAACGGGCGCTGGATTACAATCTGTTCGACTGCATCGAGTGCGGCTCCTGCGATGTCGTATGCCCCAGCCACATTCCGCTCGTCCAACATTTCCGCGCCACGAAAGGCAAGGCCATCGCCAAGCGGCGCGAGCGCGAAAAGGCCGATCATGCGCGCCTTCGTTTCGAGTCGCGCCAGGCTCGAAAGGAACAGGAGAAGCGCGAGCGCGCGGAAGCCGCGAAGCGGAAGAAAGAGAACCTGGGAACAGGAAAGTCGCCGGAAATCATCGAGGCTATCGAACGCGCAAAACTCCGCCGCGCGGAAAAATCGGCACCGTCAAGCGAAG
>NZ_JBDIVO010000158.1:0-10186 GCF_039794385.1 Methylocaldum sp.
CGTCAATCTGCGCCTGCCGGGGCAGTACTTCGACGCCGAGACGGGGCTCCACTACAATGGCTTCCGTGATTACGATCCGAGCCTCGGGCGGTATCTGGAGAGCGATCCGATCGGGCTCGAGGGTGGTCTCAATACCTATGCCTATGTGGGAGGGAGTCCAGTGAATTGGATTGACCCCCTTGGGCTGTGTTTCAGTGGTTCGTGCCATTTGCCACCTGGAGTATCCCCAAATGATCTCGCGTATCCGCCATCGTACAATTCGGTGTCGCCTGAGGTTGAAGATGCAATAAACGATATTCTGAAGGATAAAACGCCAACAGATAAAACGTCAAAAGTTAAAGAGTTTTCTGGTAGCGGTGGCGAAGATGCGTGCCTTGACGATGCGAAGAAGTTACCCACAGATGGTGGCTGGATTACAACGCCTGATGGAAAAATCATAATCCCACTCCCCGGAGGAGGAACGGCGAATATCCATCCAAGTTCAACGCGAGGTGGTCGACCGACGCTCGACCTACCTAATCCAAACGCTACGAATCCTAAGTCAAGATTAAAGATAAGATATTAGACAGGCGCAGTATGGCCGAGAATGACTTACTAAGCTGTGACATAAAGGCTCTAATTGAGGCTTCATATTTTAGCGGTCAAGTATTGCCAGACTACCCATTCAAAATAGAGTCATGGCGAGGAATTCTATTGCAGCAAGAGGATTTATTTGAACGCGAGGGCTATTTAAAACTCTGCGAAGCCTGTGATCTCGCAACTAAAGACAAGAGTGTATATTTCTGTTTAACAACATTTAATGACATTCCTGAGTCGGTTGCTCCCAAACAATGGCATGAAAAGCTGGATTGGGCCACGTTCGATGCCTCAACAAATCCGGCATGGGAGTTGGCTATGAGTGGTCATTATTGGCTTGGCAGTTCTTTGAAATGGGGAGCGATCTATTCTGACGAGGACGTCATTATATTTGGTGGAGATAACAGGTTTATGGATGTTTTTGAAACGGTGCATGGAGGGATAGATTATTTACATGCTCGCTTTGGTGATTATATGAAAGGAATATCAACGCCAGAAAAAAAGGCTTTTCTTTACAAGCTTTCTCAAAGTATTCAAAAACACGGTCAGGCTGCGGCAAAAAAGCCCGCATAGGGGTAATGCTATCTTTGAAAAAGGTACGCAGTGCGTATCCTATACAGGACGGGGTCAGGCGTTGGTTATTTGCTTCTGATTTCCTTAAGTGAAGTGCCGAATGTGATAGAACGGAAGAACCCTCCGGCCTGTCTGAAAATGGCCCGGAGCGTGCCTTCCGGCGTGTCGCCGGGATGGTTGGGAGCTCGCATAGGATGCGCAGAGGTACGAAGCGCATCGATCGAGCTTATG
The DNA here is from genome assembly GCF_039794385.1 of Methylocaldum sp. Lineage (NCBI taxonomy): Bacteria > Pseudomonadati > Pseudomonadota > Gammaproteobacteria > Methylococcales > Methylococcaceae > Methylocaldum > Methylocaldum sp. Next base: position 1,381 of record NZ_JBDIVO010000158.1, read on the forward strand.
GTCATGACGCCAACGGCGATCCGAAGACGAAGCCGCCGGCGCTCAGTTGCAACTAATGTGGTCCTGGACCGGATAATTTCAGTCCCGCGCCGATGATGGCAGGCTCAGTGGCCGCGAATGTGGTCCCGTGCGCTTTTTCAGTTGCAACTAATCCGGTCCTGAAATCGCGCTGATTGCAGTCCCGGCGATTTATGAAATCAGTCCACTACAGTTAAAAGGTTAAAATATGTCGCGGCCGTTATTGGGTCGCCCAAGGTTTCGGCACCAATAATCCTAGAAACGGCAGTTGACCGCTTCGATGCACCAGAAAAGCCCGATGAATCCTGAACGTCCCGCCCTGCATCAATCTCACCTTTTGGGTGAAGCCGCTACGCACCCGATTGCACGGCGGGCGGGCCACCTGGCGGCGTTGCTCCTTCTTGCGGGAGACTACCCCGCGGCGGCGTCGCGCCTTGCCAGGCGACCCGCCCGCCGCACACTCCGTCACGTCCAACTGCCGTTTCTCGGATAATAATGGATCAGCAAAACGGCCCGATCGAATACCTCGCTACAAACGAAAATCCCACCGTCAACTTCGGCGAAGCCTTGCGGTTCTGGCTGAAACTGGGCTTCATCAGCTTCGGGGGGCCAGCCGGGCAAATCGCCATCATGCACCAGGAACTGGTGGAACGGCGGCGCTGGATTTCGGAGCGGCGCTATCTTCATGCCCTCAACTACTGCATGCTCCTGCCGGGGCCGGAAGCCTTGCAACTGGCCACCTATATCGGCTGGCTGCTCCATGGCCTCAGAGGCGGAATCGCCGCCGGCGTCCTGTTCATCCTGCCCTCTCTGGCCATTCTGATCCTGCTGTCCTGGATTTACATGACTTTCGGCAGTCTGCCGGCGGTTGCCGGCGTGCTCTACGGCATCAAGCCGGCGGTGGTGGCGATCGTGGTTTTCGCCGCCTATCGCATCGGTTCACGGGCACTGAAAAACGGCGTCCTTTGGAGCATCGCCGTGCTGGCCTTTCTTGCCATTTCGGTGCTCTCCGTTCCTTTCCCCGCCATCATTCTGGCTGCGGCCCTGCTGGGTGCCCTGGGCGGACGTCTCGCACCGCGATTTTTCCGGGCCGCGGATGATCACGGCAACCCCGACAAGAACTTCGGTCCATCGATCATAGACGACCGCACGCCGACGCCGGATCACGCCAGGCTGTCCCGGCCGAGGCTGATGGCCCTGGCGATCGTCGGACTGATTTCGTGGGGAGGAATCCTGGCGCTCCTGGATCAGGATCGGGGCTGGCAGGGAGATGCCGTTCAGATGGGCTGGTTCTTCACCAAAACCGCCCTGCTGACTTTCGGCGGCGCCTACTCGGTGCTGCCTTACGTTTATCAAGGGGCGGTCGAGCATTACCACTGGCTGACCGCTCCCCAAATGATGGATGGGCTGGCATTGGGAGAAACCACGCCGGGTCCTTTGATTATGGTGGTTACCTTCGTGGGCTTCCTGGCCGGCTGGAGCAAGGATTTGATCGACGGCGCGCCCTTGCTCGGAGGTGCCGCCGGGGCGGTGATCGCGACCTATTTCACGTTTCTGCCGTCGTTTCTGCTCGTCCTGCTGGGCGGGCCGCTGGCGGAAGCGACCCATGGCAACATCAAGTTCACCGCGCCCCTGACCGGCATAACCGCCGCCATGGTGGGCGTGATATTGAATCTTGCCGTGTTCTTCGCTTATCACCTGTTCTGGCCCAACGGCCTGAACAGCCCTGTCGATTGGCTGTCCGTGGGAATCGCTCTAGCCTCGGCGACGGCATTGCTCCGCTTCAAGCTGGGCGTTATTCCTCTGATCGGTATTTGTGCCATGGCGGGTCTCGTTTATCGGCTCGCGGTTCTTTGATCGGGTTTCGGCGTTTCCGAGCGACCGTTTGCGATTGAAAAGGTGGCTCCGGCGCTCCTGGAAGGGTCGTTCTAGCGCTCCCAGAGAGCGTTTTCCGAATCGGTGTAAGGGATTCGGATATGTAGGTCGGCAATCCCTTGCCGACGTATCGGCTCGGCGAAGGGCTTTGTCGGAAGGGCAGCTCTGGCGCTCCCAGAGATGCCGTTTGCGATTGGAAGGGACCGACTAAAGGTCCGTTTGCGATTGGAAGGGTGCGAGACGCAGGCCGGACACAAACGGCTTCCTCATTTGTTCGGGGTTTCCCTAGCTATCGGATGCTATTGTTCTCTATACTTTTCTGGATATTTTTTACCCATCCATCAAGAGAACTTCTATGCGCCGCGTTATTTTCAATCAAAAGGGGGGCGTCGGTAAGTCCACGATTGCCTGCAATCTCGCCGCCATCAGCGCCGCCGAAGGCAAGAAAACCTTGGTTGTCGATCTCGATATCCAGGGCAACTCCACCCATTATTTGCTGGGCCAGAAGGTGGCCGATCCGGACGCCAGCATCGCCCACTTCTTCAAGGACACCTTAAGCCTGAACCTGTTCGGCAAGAGCCCGAACACCGGGCTGGATAGCGCCATACACGAAACGCCGTTCCCTAACCTCTATGTGGTGCCCTCGCATCCCGAATTGGAACCGCTGCAGAGCCGGCTCGAATCCCGTTATAAGATTTACAAGCTGCGCGAGGCGCTGGATGCTCTCGGCGAATTCGAGCGCATCTATATCGACACGCCGCCGGTACTCAACTTCTACAGCCGATCGGCCTTGATCGCCGCCCGGCGCTGCCTGATTCCCTTCGATTGCGACGCCTTTTCGCGGGAAGCGCTGTACAACCTGCTGGCCGTGATCGGCGAGATCAAGGCGGACCACAACGACGCGCTGGAAATCGAAGGCATCATCGTCAACCAGTTCCAGGGCCGCGCCAATTTGCCTCAGCAACTGGTCAACCAGCTGATCTCGGAAGGCCATCCGGTATTGCAGACCAAGCTTTCGCCCTCGGTGAAGGTGCGCGAATCCCATAGCGAATCCAAGCCGCTGATCCATTACGCGCCGGAGCACAAACTCTCCGAGGAATACAAGGCACTGCACCGGGAAATTCACGAGAGGCATCACTAAGGTTTTTCCATAGCCCCATGAGTACGCTCGCATTTCTCGATCGAATCGCGGAAGAAAAAATCCGGGAGGCCATCGCGCGCGGCGATTTGAACGATTTGCCCGGCGCCGGCAAACCCGTACCCGACGAAGAGGAACTGGCCCTGGTGCCTGCTGATCTGCGCATGGCGTACCGGGTTCTCAAGAACGCCGGCTATGTTCCCGAGGAAGTGCGTTTGCGGCGGGAGATCGAAGACGTCGGCCGACTGATCGAGCTGTGCGACGATTCATCGGCGCAATACCGGGAGGGTTTGAATCGGCTGCATCTGCTCGTGCAGCGGCTGGGAGAAATGCGCGGCGGCAACCTGGCGCTGCACGACCGTTATTACAAGCAGGTCGCCGAAAAATTCGGCGAGCGGCATACCGCTTCGAAACGCGATGAATAGCCTATAAGGACCAGAGCCGGTGCAAACGGAGGACATTCAAAAGGCGACCGAAGCCGCCCAATTTTTACGCGCACGGGCCTGGTTTCTCGGGACCCGCATCGACATTCGGGATCTGGAGCGCGGCAGTCGGCTCGCCGTGGGACCGCTGACCATGCTGGTGGGTCCAAGGGGTTACAGCCTCATTTTTCGCTTCGGCGTCGTCGTGCTCGTCGGTCTCACCCGATCCGAAGAAACGGAAATCCTCGAGCGCCTGGCACCGTCGGTCCAAAATCCGTTTGCGCACCCCGAATCGGACGAGGTAGACATCATCATCGATCCCGACCGGCCCGAGCGCTTCGATACAAATGGGCGATTGAGTCTTACCGAAGCGACTACGGGCCGGCTGCAAGTCGTCGCCCACGTGCTGGCGAAAAGCTGCGTGCTGGGTTATTACGAACGCAGCGTCGGAGAGGTCTTCGACCGCGTCGAGCGGCTGGCGGAACGCCTGAGCCAGGGCCTAGGCCCCGCCCGGGACAAGAAAGAGATACTCAACGAAATCGGCAACGTCTTGTTGATTTTGACCCGGACCGTGGGCCGCGTCGAAGTCACCGAAAAGCCGGAAATCACCTGGGAAGACATCGAACTCGACCGCCTTTATGAGAGGCTGGCCTACGAATACGAACTGCGTGATCGGGATCTGGCGCTATCGCGCAAGCTGGAACTGATCTCCCGCACCGCCGAAACCTATCTGGACCTGGTCAACAGCCGTCAGACGCTCCGCGTGGAGTGGTACATCGTCATTCTCATCGTGATGGAAGTCATCCTGTCTCTGCACGAGAAGTTCTTCTGACCGTCCTGCCCCCGTTTTCCGATATTTCAGCGCGCGCAGGTTTTTTCCCGTACCTGCGTATATAGAGATATGAAAGCGTTTTCGCGAATTTCCCCGGTACCAATCTCTTTTGGTAGGTCGGCAATCCTTTGCCGATACATGCGTCGGCAAAGGATTGCCGACCTACGATGCTCGCCTATCGGGGACGCCGATCCACTCACCGCCGTTCCGATCGAATCGGCGTACCTAAACAGCAACTGGTCGTGAACGATTTGTCCTGCTCGATCATGACATCCGGAACCGGATTTCAGTCCCGCCGACAGGAGCAGAACGGCGATACCGCATCGATCCGCGACGAAATCCTCATGAGTCGGGTCGCTCAAGGCGATCACGACGCATTTTCGTTGTTGGTCCATCGCCATACTCCCCGGATGTATGCGCTGGCGCGGCGGATCAGCGGGCTATCGACCGAGGCCGAGGAAGTTGTGCAGGAAGCCTTTCTGCGGGTTTGGGTAAACGCCGCGGCGTGGTCCCCGCAAAAAGGCACTTTCGCCGTCTGGTTGGGACGGATTGTCGTCAATCTGTGCATCGATCGCCGCCGCAGGGACCGATACGAGCCCTGGGGCGACGACGAACCGCTTATCCAAGCCGCAGATTTGGAATCCGTGCTGACTCAGCAACAGCAGGCCGAACAGATCGCCTCGGCGGTCGAGGAACTGCCGATGCGCCAGAGGAGCGCCCTGGTTCTGTGTTATTACGAAGGGTTCAGCAATGCCGAAGCCGCCGAAATTCTCGAGATCTCGGTGGGCGCTTTGCAAGCTTTGCTGGTCCGGGCGCGCCGCACACTACGCGAACGTCTGGCCCCATTGATCCGAACTTAGGAGGAGTCCGATGCTATTGACCCGCCTCAAACATCATTTCGCCGCCTTCGGCGCCGATACCCGGCGTTGGCCGACAAAGCCGCATGGGATCTGGCGCCGGCTGGCGGGCTCTTCGCGCTTTCGAGCAGAACGCACCGAGGCCGAGCGCATCGACCGTCTGCTCGATCTCTGGCGCATCGAAACGCCATCCGAGCAGCTTGCGCAACATATCTGCCAACGAGCCCTCGCATTGCCGCAGCAGCCCGTTTCCGCTATCGCGCCGCCGACCGACATCGTCGTTTGGCCGTTTGCGTCGTATTGGCCGGGCGTGGCCACCTTCGGTCTCGCGCTCATCATGGGTTGTCTCTTGGGTTGGTACGGCGGAATCAACGGCACGACCTCCGAGGACTGGCTCAACACGGCTGCCCTTACCCCCATGCAAGAGGATTTCAGCGATCGATGAAGCCTTTCAGCTTGTCGTCCCGAACCACCGCCTGGATTCTTCTGGGCTCGCTCCTACTCAACGTGTTTCTGTCAGCCTGGCTCGGCGTCGGCACCTATAAACACACGCACCGGCGTCCGTGGTTGTCGATCGAATCTTTCGAAGAACGGTTCACGTCACGATTGCCGGAGCACGATGCCTCGACGTTCCGCAGCATCCTGGATGCGCAGCGGCCGGAACTCGTATCTCGCATCGAGGCGGTGCGCGCCTCCCGCGACGAGGTCAGACGGACGCTCCAAGCCGAGCCGTTCGACCGGCACCTTCTCGAAGCGGCATTGGAGCGAAGCGACCATGCTATGACCGCCCTGCAAACCACGCTGCACACGGTGATCTTGACGGCCGCGCCCGAATTATCGGGTGAGGGACGCCGGCGCTTGCTCGAAAAACCCGAACGCTAAGAACGCATGAATGCCAGACCACGCCCCGCGTCCGGGCTGAGATTCTTATTGTTGGCCGGCATGCTCTTGGCCGACGATTTGCCGGCGGCGGAACGTCCGCCGTTTCTCGAAGATCCCCTGGACACTCGCAAAGCCGTGGCGCCGACTCCGGCGCGATCGGTCCGGAAACCCGGACTGGGCGATCCCTGCCCGGCGGATGCACGCGCCGGCCAAGCCTGGTCCTTGCTCGAAATCATCGACCAGGCGCTTTGCCACAATCCGCAAACCCGCCAAGCCTGGGCGAACGCACGGGTTCAGGCGGCCCAGTTCGGCGTGGCGGAAGCCGCCTACCTCCCTACCGTCAACCTGAACACCACGGCCTCATACGGCCAGACCGGCTCCGGAAGCGTATCCCAAAGCCAATTGCAAGGCTTCCCCCTGGGAACGGGGGTTAGTGGCGGAACCTTCGGGGGCAGGGAACAATTCCGGATCACGCCCTCGGTAAGCCTCAACTATCTGCTGTTCGATTTCGGCGGCCGATCCGCGCGACTGGAAAATGCGCGGGCGGCGCTCGATGCCGCCAACTGGAGCCACGCATCGACGCTGCAGAACGTGCTATTCACCGCAGTGCAAGCGTATTACCAGTTGTTCGCGGCCCGCTCGGCGCTCGAAGCCACCGAAGCTTCCGAACGGTCCAGCGAGGAAGCATTCGAGGCGGCGGCATTTCGTTACGAGGTCGGCGCGGCAGCTCTCGCCGACAAGCTGCAAGCTCAAACCGCCTACGCGCAAGCCAAACTCAACCGCCAGAGAGCCACCGGCGACGCGCAGAATGCCTTGGGAGTTCTGGCCAACGCCATGGGCCTCAAGCCCCATGCGTCGTTGGACATCGAGCCGCCCGCCTTCATCGAGCCGGATGCGGAACGGGAACGCGACGTGCAAGCCTTGATCGAAGAAGCGAAAGCGTTGCGTCCGGATTTGGCTGCGGCCGAGGCCCAGGTCCGAGCGGCCGAGGCGAATGTGAGATCGGCGCGCTCGGGCAGCCTGCCGACTGTTTCGCTGGTGAGCAATTACGCCTACAGCGATTCCAGCATCTCGCAAAGCTTCCAAAGCTGGTCGGTCGGTCTGCAACTCAGCGTGCCGCTATTCACCGGATTCGCCAATACCTACCAGATTCGGAGCGCCGAGGAACAGGTATCGGTCCAGGAAGCCACCCGCGATCAATTGGATCAAACGATCGCTCTCGACGTGTGGCGCGCCTATTTCGATTTGAATACCACGCGGGAAACGCTGTCCAGCACGAACGATCTCTTGGCAAGCGCGACCCAGGCGGAAAAGGTAGCCTTGGGCCGTTATAAAGCCGGAGCGGGCAGCATTCTGGAACTTCTGAACGCCGAAGCCGATCTTGCCAATGCCCGCTTGCAGCACGTCCAGGCCCGCTATAACTGGCACATCGGCAAAGCCCGCCTCGCGCAGGCGATAGGCGCTCTGGATCCGACCGAGATCGGCGCCAGTTCGCGGGCGGTGGAAAAAAAGACCAATTTCCCTTAATCAAGGTTCATGATGTCGCGTTCGAAACTCTTAATCTTGTTGCTCATCTTGGCCCTGGTCGCCGGCGGATTCGTACTGTGGAACAAGAACCGGCATGCCGCCGATGCCTCCGCCTACCGCACGGCTCCGGTCGCCCGGGGCGATATCCAGCAAACCGTTTCCGCCAATGGAACCTTGAATCCCGTGGTGCTGGTCAACGTCGGCACCCAGGTGTCCGGTACGGTCCAGACGCTCCACGCCGACTTTAACGATCGAGTCCGCGAAGGCCAGGTGCTTGCCGAATTGGACCCGGCCCTGTTCCGCGCCCAGCTCGATCAGAGCCGCGCCAACGTGGCCAATGCCCGCGCATCTTTGCAGCTGGCGGAGGCCAACGAGCGGCGTGCTCGCGCCCTGTTCGGGCAGGACTATATCTCCCGCGCCGAATTGGATGCGGCGATACAGGCGTTGGGTGCGGCCAGGGCGCAAGTGGCCGCCGCCACCGCTCAGGTGCATCGCGACGAGACCAATCTGCGCTACAGCGTGATCGTCTCGCCGGTATCGGGCGTTGTGGTGTCGCGGAACGTGGATGTGGGCCAGACCGTAGCCGCGAGCTTCCAGACCCCTACCCTTTTCACCATCGCCCAGGACCTGAAGAAGATGCAGATCGACACCACGGTCGCCGAAGCGGACGTGGGCAAGGTGAGGGTCGGCCAAACCGTACATTTCGCGGTCGACGCGTTTCCGGGACGGGATTTCGTCGGAACCGTGCGCCAGATCCGTCTGAACTCGCAGGTTCTCCAAAACGTCGTGACCTATAACGTCGTAATCGATGTCGACAATCCTGACGAGATCCTGATGCCCGGCATGACGGCTTTCGTCACCATCGTCGTCGACGAGCGCAAGAATGTACTTAGGCTGCCGGTGGCCGCGCTACGCTACGAGCCGACGGAAGGCGCGGAAGACACGAAAACCCCCAAGCCCAAGGGGAAGGCGGTTTATCGCTTGGAAGAAGGAAATCCGGTGGCCGTCCCGGTGCGCACGGGAATCACCGACGGCAAGTTCGTGGAACTGGTCGAAGGCGATCTCAAGGAAGACGATCCGCTGGTCACCGAAGACCAGCGAAAAGACGCTGCCGATTCGGGCCGAGGCAGCGGCGGTACCGGCGGCTCCTTTAGGGTCAGGATGCATTAAGGGTATGCCTCCGTCACTCATCGAAGTCGTCGATCTGGTCAAGACATATCCTGTCGGCGATTCCGGAACCGTACCCGTGCTGCAT
>NZ_JBDIVO010000159.1:0-10146 GCF_039794385.1 Methylocaldum sp.
AGCCGGTGTGCCCACGCCGTGCTCCACCTGCTGCGACAGCGGGTTTATGGCCTGTGCCAAGGCTATGAAGACCTCAACGATCACGACACCTGGCGCCATGACCTGGCGTTGCAGACGGCCTGTGAACTGAAGCTTTGCGCGCGATTTGACACACTTTTGCGGACGATTTGACACACAAAAACCCGCTAAAGTCGCGCTTGAATCCGCCGGCCCCCGCGCTTATCCTCCCCGTCGTCTTCACCGCCTCGGTACATGGCCCATGACGACTTGCCGCGAACAACTGGCCCGCTATTCCGGCGGGTTTGCCTGCTTTGCCCTGCTGGCCTGCCTGGCGCTCAAGGCCGATAGCGCTATCTATTTCTGGCTGGTCATCACGCCCTTTTTCATCTGGCTTTGGGCCAGCCGGCTCTGGGGTGTCGCCCTGCTCGGTTTCCTGTTCGGCCTCAGCCAGTGAGGCGGTCGGGGCCGGAGACTCGCCCTCAGTCACGGAACCAGGTCCCGATCAGCCGACCCACCCAGCGTAATGGGGCCGGGAAGGCGACGCTTAACAGGCGGCGCCCGCCGCCTTTCGCGCTCTCCCGCGCCTTTAGGGGCTTGGGCGGGTCCGCCAGCTCGGCCTTGGTGGGATTCAGGCGGATCTCCTCCGCGCTGAAGGGCTTGGCGCCGGGATATGCCATTTTGCCGGCCGCCGCCCAATCCGCCATGTAGGGGATCATCACGCAGCCGCAGTTGATGGTTTCCGACGCGGGCGCCTTGGGATCGTGGGGAAACCGCAGCCGGACACCGCCGGTCTCTTCGTCCACCACCTTCTTGCGGCCAAGCACGAACGGTTGATCGACCGGCCGGATTTGACCATCGGTCAGGTCGTGTGAAAGCCGGGAATGGACTTTGCCGCTCCGCCGCCACATCTTCATCAGGCCAGGGACGACTTCGGCGGCCTGCATAAGCCGTTCATGGGAGGCGACGGCGAAGAGGCGGCCGAGTTCCGTGCGCGCGATGGTGCGCGCCCTGGCGCGGGACTGTTCGCCCAGCACCTGCTCGATGGCGTTGATCGCGTCGCCCGGCGACTGGGCGCCGGTCACCACCAAGCCGAGTTGGGTGCCGATCCGGCCGGCCGCCTCCGCCGTGATATTGGCGATGCGGCCGACCGTGAACGTCCGGATCGCCACCAGTTGGCGGGGATCGAGCGCCGGCAATCGCCCGGCCACGCTCAGGCCGGCCGCGGCCATCGGATCGTCGACGAGCCGTTGCCCCAACGTCCAGGCGTCGCCCGACGCCTGGCTGAGGGTCTGTCCGGCTTGTTCGCCGAACACCTTTAAGGTCGCCTCGATTTCCTGTTGGAGCTGCGGCAGATACCAAAGCTGATAGTCGCTCGGCTGGCGGGCCAGGGTCAGCCGAACTTGGGCGAGCGCCTCCTCGAGCAAGCGCACGATGTCCGCGTAAGTGTCCCGCAGCAGCGCGGTCCGGCGTTTCAAGACCGCCTTTTGCACCTGGCGAAACACTTTTTCACGCTCGTCTTTTGCCGTCATCGGGCAGTCCCCGAGGCCAGCTGTTGCACCACGTCTCGGATCGCCTCGCGGTAGATGCCCCGGACGTCATCACCGTGTCTTCGGATGGTCTCCGTGAACATGAAGGCGCCCTTGGTGCCGCGCTTCGAAATGGCGCGGGCGACCAGCCAGGCCGTTTCCTCGGCCTCCTTGCCGGTCTCCCCGAGCTTGGCGTGCACCCAGTCGACCAGGGAACGCGGCAATTCGTTGCGCTCCTTGTCCCAGGGGAAATGCGGCCGGGTGCCCAATTCCACCGGGATGGCATAGTTCAAGGGCGTGCCCACCACGCCGATGACGCCGACCGGCGCCACGCCCAAGCCGTTGCTGATCCGGGTTTCGCTGAAAATGCTTTCCCTCAGCGCGCCCAGATCACCGGTGGGCGTTCGCTCCTTCACCTGGCCTTCCAGGAAATGGGTGGCCTTCACGGTGGCGCGGTGTAATGCCTGCAAGGTCAGATCGGGCGCGCGCTCCAGCAGGGCCTGGATTTCCTGGAAACCTTCAAGATCGATGTGCATGTCCATGGGCTTACTCCGGTGTGCCGTCCGGCTCGGTAAAGACATCGGCCTCGGCCTGGGCGGACTGCTCCTCGCGCGCCGCCCGCAATTCCGCCGCCGCGTCGATCTCGACGCCCAACCGTCCGGCGACCAGGCCGATCAAGCGGACGGCGGTTTGAGCGGTCATCAGGTGGCGCTCGACCGCTGCGGCCGCGGCCATGACCACTTGCTGCAAGGCGGCGGCATACTTCGCGGTGTCTTTGGCGACCATTTCGGGGAAGATGGCGGTCACCGACCAGGCCGGGGCGGCGAAATCCGGATCGCCCTCGCCATAGGCCATGGCCTTTTGGCGCAGTACGTACCGCCCGATCGACTCCAGGATATGCTTGATCACCCGCTGGCGCATCGAAAGCACCTTGAACGTCGGCTCGCCCATGCTTTCGCCGGTCGACCGGTTCACGTCGCCGCCCCCGCCGTACCAATGCTCCGGCACGGTCGCCCCTCCGAGCACATGGTTGCGGAACAGCCGGGCGTTTTCGCTGGAATCCTGGGCGTTTAGGCTCGGCGTCACGGCCGCCCAGATTTCCGCGTCGTTATGCACCCGTACCGATCCCGGCGCCGGCGGATAAATCTCCTTCGACCGTTTTGCCACCTCTTCGGGCGTCGCCCCGGTAAGCGTTACATCCCACAGAAATGCCCGCATGAAACTGGCGCGGTCGAGTTCGCCGAACAAGAACTGCTCGTAACCGTCCAGCCAATCGATTTGCGCCAGGAGATCCGAGCGCCCGCGGCGACCGTTGGACAGATCGTTGATGGTGAAATAAAACGCCTCGCCGTCGCTGAACGTCTGGCGAATCTCCTGGGTGCGCGCGCTGAACACGTCTTCCGGACCGTTGATGATGGTGCGGTAGCGACGGGCCATGCCTTTCTTATCCTTCACCGTCACGATGCCGATCACCTGTGAGCGGTTGTCCGGATCGGTCACCACCGTTTCGATCAGCGCCGGGTCCAGATAGCCGAGGCGGACATGGCCGTTCATCTCGTTGACGAAGGTCGGATAACATTGCTCGCCGTAGAGCGCCAGCTCCCGCACCTTCTGCGGCAGCTTCAGGTCCATCTCGTTGATCGGGTCCTTCCAGAACCGGTCTAACACCTTTTGGTTCTCCTCATCCTTGACCGTGAGCTGGACCCCTTCCGCCAGCAAGTAGGCCACCGGCAGCTCGATCAGTCGGTTCGCCAGCAGATTCGCTTCCCAGAGATACAGCGCCATGTCCCGCATACGTTTTTGGGTCATGGGCGACAGATCCCGATCGACGTCCCCGGTCAGCCGGCGCCATTGGTCTTCATCGTTGTCGACGGTCACCCCGACCGCCTCGCGGAGATGGGCCTTGGCCGGGGTTGAAACCGCCTCGCGGAAGGCCGAAAGCCCTTGGCTGATCGATTCAAACCATTTGATCACAGTCACCTTTTCCGCTTGAAAAATCGTGGGTGGCGATGGGGGGACATGTCCGGGCTTACTCGGACGTGCGGGACCATCGCCGTGTCCCCGCGTTCCATATCCGTCCCTTCGCCGCGGCCTATGGAACGCCTCTCTCGGCCGCGGCGGGAGCGCCTCGGAGTTACGGCACGGTGGACTTGTAGATGCCCCGGTAGTCCACCACCGTACCGCCGTAAATGTGCCGAATCTTGAAAACCAGCTTGTCGTGGCTGAACAGGCTGCCGGCGCTGGGATTGTCCGCGACGAAGACCTCCGGATCTTCCTGACCGTCCAAGAAGGCCAGCTCGATCACCGGCGCTTCGGCCGGATCGGCCACCAGCGCCCAATCGTTGGGATCGGTCCAATACCAGATCGGCACGATCTCGATCTTGCGGGACTGGATGAACGTCTTGTCCTGGTTGGTGGTGCGCCGGAACAGGTTGAACGCCGTTTCCTCGGCATCGAACGGCACCAGCAGAGAGCGCGGCTGGAGGTCGAGCCGATCGCCGCTGCCCGGCTCCCCCTGGGCGCGCATCGCGTTGATGCCGGCCGCCAAGGACACCGCCGATAGCGGAGCGCTGCCGCTGTTCTGGTGCTGCGCGTCATACAGCGGCAGGTTGTCGTAAATGACCGGATTGGTCCGGATCAAATCCAGGACAAACTTGCTCGCGGTCCGGTGGGCGGTATCGGCCAGCTTTTTCGGAATGCTCCGGATCAACTCCGAATTGTCGGCCCGGATGGCTTCCAGGGTAATATCCTCCGTGCCGCCGCGTTTCTGCACGCTGTAAGTCGCCACGTCATCGGTCGGCGGCGTGAGCGCGGGATAAGACGATCCTTGGCTCACCTCGGGCAGATCGCCGTAGCCGCCCCAGCGGGTGCGTTCCTGCGTCCTGAAGTCGGTCACGTCGCGGGCGATGCTCGCGATCTTGCGCCACACGGCCCAGCGCGAAAACCGGTTTTGGTAGTCGGCGATCATGCGGCGGCGGATGGCGCTCGACAGCACATTGGCCAAGGCGTCGGTCGTGAGCGCCTCGCGAAAGCCGGTCATTTCGCCGAACCGGGCGGCATCGATGTCCTCGACGCGGCCGGTGCATTTCCGATCGCCCGTAATGGCGATGTAGCACTCCTTGAAGCTCCGCACGTGGGCGTTATCGGGATCGAAAAAGGCGTGCAACATCCCTTCGGCGTTGGACACCGCCTGGTAGCGGGAGGAAAAAGCGTTCATGGGCAGCGGCTCCGGGTTTAACGGGTGGGATGGATAAAGCCGGCCTCGCGCAGCAGGGCTTCGACCTTCGCAGTGCGCAGGGCGGCTTCCTCGGCGAATGCCTGATTGCCACCGTCGAGGTGGGGCGTCAGCGTCGTGCCGGAGAACGGGACGATTTGCGGCAGGTAGACGCGGCGGTCCCAACCGTTGCTGTTGCCGGTGAGGTGCCGCATCATCACGCGGTGGATCGCGGCGATCATCAAGAGGGCCTCGCAGACTTCGGGCACCGCTTTTTGGTAGCGGTCCGCGTACTGCACATAGAGCTTGTCCAGGTATTGTCCCAGCTCGCTTTGGTAGGCGCGCCGGGCCTCCGGCAAGGCCCGGTCCACCGCATCGATCCTGCCCTGTAGTCGCGCCGCGATGGCTTCGGCATCGGCGAGGCGTTGCCGCAGCGCTTGAACCTCCTCTTGCAAGCTTTCGGCGCGGGCGCGAAGGTCGGGATCGCTCTCGACGCGCAGTTGCGCCAGGAGATCGAGACGTTCGTTTTCGAGGGTCTGAAGCTCAGCCGTCCATTCGGTCGCCTGCGTCTGCTCTTGATGGCGTAACGTTATCAAATGGGACCGATGGTCCAGCAGCTCGCCAAGGCGGGCCGGGCTCGCGTCCGCGTTCTGCGGCGGGTCAGTTTCCGGGGGTAGAGTCGCTTTGTGCGGGTGGTTCATGGGACGCTCCAGTCGTGGGGTTGGGATGATCTACGGATGATGGGTCGGCCGGGCGTTGTTTCCAGCGCTCCAGCCAGGCTTTGAGGTCGGCGGCCGGGAAGATCCGGCTGCCGCCTTTTTTCTCTTGCAGGAAGGGCGGTCCCTTGCGCTCGGCCAGTAGGCGATAGAGCCGGGACTTGCCGATTCCGGTGACGATCACGACTTCCTTGAAGCTCAGGGGAAAGCCGGCTTCAAAGCGGGCCAGGGCCTTTTGACCGTCGCCCGTGACGGTCCGGTCGGACCGGCGCCGCGTCTTCGTGCGTCTAGCCATGCGCGTCCTCCCGGCAACTGTTCGGCGCAGCGCGGCACAGCGTGGACACGCCGGGCGCCAAGAAAGGCCGTTCAGGGTGAAGGGCCATCATGCGGGCACCTTCCGGCGGTGGCTGGCGATCACCTGGGAGATGATGCGGTCGCTGACGCCGTGAGCTCTTGCGAGTTCGTTCCGGGTTGCGCCATTGGCATGGGCTTTCAGGATAGCCCGATCACGCAGTACCCGTTGAAGGTGGACCGCTCTCGGAATGTGCAGAGATTCCGTTCGATAGCGGCCGACGAGTTGGCAGGCCGCCGGGAAGCCGATTGCCTTGGCCAGGTCGGAGGTCTCGGTTACGGTGGTCGGTAAATAAAGGGTCGTTCCGCCGTAATGCCGGATGAGCGCCACCACCGCGTCGAGCGGAATGACCTCCGCCATGTCGCGCATGGATTGGGGCAGGTATTGAATCAGCTCGGCATCGAGTTCGACGGTTTCCATGAGGCTCATGGAAACATTTCAGCAGGGGCGGCGGCAGATGAAGGATTTCATCTGCGCGATTTTGGCGGGAGCGGAAGGCTTTCATACTCTGCAAGAAACTTTCACTCGGAGCAATTCGCGGCTACCCCGTTCCCAGCCGCGCAGAAACCGTCAAGAGACGATCCAAATCCCCGAAGGTTACCTGCGCTAAAACCGGGCGTCTCGACGCGTCAGGGTGGCGTTACCGTCGATGTCTTCCCCAAGGCTCCAGGCTGCTCATCAGGTCCGGGGCACCACCCCCGGACGACCGGGACCGAAGTCCCGGTTTCGCGGTTTAGTCGGTATCCTGGGAAGAGTGGACGCGCTTGAATTCGAGGAGCTCCATCGCTTCCTTGTAACCGGTTTTGAGGTTCTGATTAAGCAAATCGATCAAGACCGCGAATTCCTCCCGATCCACGCCAGCCAAGGTTTGACGGCTCCCCCGCTTGTCCCACGGACACTCGGGAGCCACGACCGCAGACAACGCATTCAGAGCCATGCGTACATTGTCGATCTTGTTCAGTTGCTCTTCCATAGCATCGATCTCCACCTTTACATATCGCCCCGTCATGAACGTTCTCCTGAAGATGCCGCAGCCGACTGCAAGTCTTCCCAGTTATCGAGAAGCCGAAAAAGGGCCTCCGCCTTGATTTCAATCGCGTGGAGCAGCTGCTTGGCGCGTTCGATCAGTTCGTCCTGATCGATCCGATGATCCGGGTTATACAGCGCCCAGTTGATGGCCCAAGCCTGGGCATGGATTTCCCGAGCCTCGTAATAGGCGAAGTCCATGAACTCGCCGAACGAACCGAAGCGCTCCATGCTGCGGTTTGGGTCTTTGTTCATCGTGTCACCTTTGTTGTTCTGCCAGGCTCCGCCGAGCACGGGCCTATCGAGCCGGCGGCCATAAGGTCCGTATTTAGCGCTCATTCACTACCTCCACGGCGGCGGAATCGCCGTCTTCGGAAACCGCCGCAGGGTTCAAGGCGTACTCCTCCTGCGTGTTGGGGTCGAAAAGGCTGCTGCTCTTCTGTCGCCAAACCGGGGCCAACGGCCCTGAATCCCGCACCAGGAGATACCGATATTGACCGTTACTGGTCGGCGCCGTCCCCTTTTCTCGTCGTAGCAGGCGGGTTAAGAAGCCGGCGGCGTGGAGCGTTCGAAGGTACTTGTTGAGATTGGATTCGGCGGCTTGCTCGCTGCCGTCGCACAGCACCTGGCACAAGTCGTTTAGGCTAAACTTCTGCTTGTTCCGCATCAGCCGCCACGCTTTTAGCCGCAGCCCCCGCGTCCGGGTGCGGGGCATGGCGGATCGCGGGCCGCTTTTGAGGGTGCCCCCTTGCTCCAAGGCCAGCCGTCCCGCCTCGGTCATCTGATAGCACCCCGGCCGTAGCCGGCTGATAAGTTCCCGCCGGACCAGAATGGCGCAACTGTCTGCAACTTGACGATGGGTGAGTCCAGCGGCCTCGGATAGGCTTGCGCAAGTCGCCTCCCTGCCCTCCGCTGTTAGTTGTTCGATGGCCGCCAGCAAGGTTTGTGCAACAAAAGCCATTTAGCGCCCTCCCGTCAATTTGACCGCGCGCGGGCGGCGGGCCTGCCAATCGTGGGTCAGCACCTGGCCGACCATATCGGCCAGGGCGACTTGCTTTTGGCCATTGCGAAGCGCCGTGCGCTCGACCGTGGCGATGGCGTTCAGGAGCTCGCGCATGCGGCCGGCGCTTTGGCGGTGGATCTCGGCGCAGAGATCGTCCGCGATGGCCACTTCGCTCAGCTCCGTGCAGGTCAGCCGCACGTCGTCCGGGGTGGCCGGCTGAAAGGTCACGACCTGCGCAATCCGGCTCGAAATCTGAAGGTGCCGGCTGATCTTGGTTTGTGCCTGTTCCATGCCGATCAGAATGGCCGGCGTTTCGGTCAGGTCGGTCAGATCGCGCAACCCTTCCAGCACGGCCGCGTTGTCGCGGAGCGCATGTTCCACCTCGTCGATCACAATAGGGATTTGCTGCTGGCCCACAGTGGCCAGCAAACGGGAGAACAGATCCTTGGGAAAGCGGGGCGGATCGATACCTAGCCGTTGCGCCAGTTCGTGGAAAAAGTAACTCGGCGTCCACTCGACCTTGGCGCGGAGATACACCGCGCCGGTTTCGGCGGCCCAATTGTCCACCGTGGCCGACTTGCCGTGGCCGGCTTCGCCGGTGATCAGCATCCAGCCAGCCTCGGCGGCCCCCCGGTTTTCGACGGCCGTGATGCCGGCCCGGAAGCGTTTGTAGTTCGATACTTTTACAAAGTGTTTTCGCATTGCTAAACTCTCATCTGCTTGTGTGCGGCGCCCCTTTCGAGGGGGCGTCGTTTTTTGCGTTGGTCGCCTAGGTAGCGTCACTATCCTGGGCGACCGCTTCTTTTCCGTACAGCGCACCGGGTTTCATGTGGCCGTACAAGTCCTCCCATTCGGACGTGGTGCGATACCACGCCAGCCATCCCTGGTCTTCCCTGCTGATCTCCCGGGGCCGATCCATCAGCCACTCGTATTTTTCGTAATCGGCCGCGAACATCGGGCGGCTGACGCCAATCAACTCGGTGACGTTGTCGTCGTTCGGCATGCCCGTTGGCCACGTGTCCCCGGATCGGGGCAGGGCCGTCGAGGGCAAATGGTCCAGAACGGTGGAAGGGCGTTGGGCCTCGATGGCTTCGGCCTTCTTGCTCAAGCGCTTGAGCTGGGCATCGGCGCGCTTCTCGAACGCCATTTCGTAGACGCTTCGCGGTCTCGGGTTACGGCTTTCGTAAAGGGCCGCTTCGCCGATCAGCATTCCATCACGGTCTTTGACCCAAACCTTGCTGCCGTCCATGATGTCGTAGGCCACCTGGACCGAGTGCCCGTTCCAGTGTTCAAGATCGGGATGCCAGTAACGCTGGCCATACAAGGTGACCGCCCCGCGCCGCACGGTTACCCGCTCATGCGGCCGGAACAGATCCTGTAAATCGTCCTCGTCCAACAATGTCAGCTCGGCGCCCTGGGCCAGGGCTTGGTTCCAGGCTTCGCGCGGCGTTTGATGGCGCCTCAGGCCGGTTTGGGGATCGCGGATTTTCGGAAGGAAGCTGTGCGGTTTGTCGTTGAATTCCTCGCAAACCTGCGTTAGCCAGTCCACGGCTTGCTGATAGCTGTCAAAGACAAGGCCCTTGCCGGTCCGTTGGACTTGGCGCTTGAAGTTCAAACGCTCCTTCGGCGTGTGGGCCTTGACCATCTTGCCGACCAACTTGCGGACATTCCGATGGACCTTGCCGTCCATGCTCGGATGTTGATACGTGGCCAGTTCCTTGCTGCGGCTGTCCAAGTACTTGTTGAAGTTCTCGCAAATGCCGTTGCCCTGGCTATTGCCTACCCTGGGGTGAGTAATGTGCAGGCCGGCCCGCGCCGCGATGGAACTCACCGGATCGAGGCTCATGCGATCGTTCTTAACCGAGCCGGTCGAGTCGGTTTGCAGCACGGCCGGGACGCCGCCGACCCGGATGCAATGCTCCAAGCCCCTGGCGATCACCAGGAACGATTCGGATAGCCCCACCGAGGGAGGAAAAACGAAGCGGGTCGCAAAATCGTGGAAGTGCCAGCATTCCAGCACCACGAAATCGCCGTTTACCGGGTGCGGCGCCGTGAAATGGGTGCTCCAGCCGTCCGCATGAACCTCGTCCATGGGGGCCATGCCGTCCGCCGTGCGGCGATGACAGAACTTGTGGACGGCCAAATCCGATCCGGTGTGCCGGCCTTTCAGCTGATCGATGGCGGAAAACTTCTCTTTGAAGAAGCGGTAGACCTGCCAGTAGGAGACGGCCCCCTCGCCCAGTTGCTTTTGAATCGCTTCGGCGATCGCCGACAGACTCATGCCTTGCGGCCGCTGGCGCAGTTCCAGG
>NZ_JBDIVO010000160.1:0-10135 GCF_039794385.1 Methylocaldum sp.
CTTGCGCCTCCGGATGCTGCAACTTGCATTCTTCCCGGTTGAGATGGCGTTGCGCCTCCAGAAAATCGTCCAGATACGCCTGATTGATCACCCGCCGCAAAACGCCTTCTTCGTCGGGTTCCACGTCCCATAGTCCGCTATTGTGCCAGTGATGGTCGTTTTCCCAGTCGGTGCGGTCGACTATCGGGTACAGACAGACGCCTTCCACCGGTACACCCAACTGGCGCGCCCTGCACACCTCTTCGGCAATTTCCCGTATCCATTGCCCCCGACCGGCGCCGACATGGCTGGTCTCGCCGATGATCATGGGGACCTGATAACGCTCGTACACCTCTTGCAACAAGCGGTGCAGCGGCATCCGCCTTGGATCGCCGAGGTGCCAGTGGAGACGGTCATTCGTTAGATACTCCCACTGATTGGAGTGATAATAGTTGACGCCGATGATGTCCAGGTACTTCGGGTCCCCGCCCAAATCCTCGTCGCGGGAGCCGCGCAACATGTCCCAAGCCTCGAACATGGAAGCGCGCTGCGCCCGCGCCGCGTCTTCCAAATCGGGGCGGCCGGGCGGCGCGATGATGTGGATGATAGGATCGATATGGATGATGCGCGCACGAGGATCCACTTCCCACACCGCTTCAATCGCTTCGATGGCGGCCCGAACGAGCTGGCGCTTCAGTTCGTTGTCCCGGCCCTTGCTGTGAACCGCGTACGGGTACATCAAATCGCTATGACAAACCGCCCAGCAGATGAAGGATATTTCATTGATGGGCGAATATACGGGTTCCGCATTGCTGTGATCGGCGATGAAGCGCGCAGCTTCGGCGGAAAAGCGGGCAAAGCGATGCACGAAAGCCGGCGAAAACAGGTCCAGGTCGTCCGGCCAGCCATAATGGCAAAGGGTCCAGTTGACCTGGACGCCGTGCTCGTTGGCCGCGCGCAACATGGGAGCGAGCGAGGAAAAATCGAATCGCCCGCCGCGCTCGATCAGATGCCAGCGTACGCTTTCCCGAACGACCTGAATCCCGACTTCGCGCAGCATGGCATAGTCGCTGTCCACCAGGAGGTCATGGTGCGTGGAATGCACCATGTCCAGACGCTTGCCGGATGAATTGATATGGCTGGCTCCCTCGAATCCTGCCATCCAAAAGGACTTGAGAAGTGCCGGAGCGATGTGATCGGTCGTCATTCAGCAGCCTCGTTGTATGAATTGCGGTCGATTAAGAGCTACGGGGGCACGGGATTACACCAGCACGCGGCCGTCATGCCCTTGAGCGCGGTAGGCGGCAAGGGCCGTCGCCTTCACCGCGGCGGCTTGCCCCGCCTTCGCCAGCGCCACGCAGGCACCGCCGAAACCTGCGCCGGTGAGCCGGGCGCCGTAGACGGCCGGCTGTTTTTGCAATAGCTCCACGAGAAGATCGAGGGCCGGAACAGACACCTCGTAGTCATCACGGAGGCTTGCATGGGACGCATTCATCAGCTCGCCGAACTCCTCGGCCGATACGCCGGACACCGCCACGAGCACGCGCTGATTTTCGCTGAAGACGTGACGCGCGCGACGGTTCAAAGGTTCCGGCAGGCTCTCCGTAATCGCAAGGTCGCCGATATCCCTGAGGGCCATGACACCCAATCGGCGAGCGGCTTCCTCGCATTCCTGGCGCCGCTGGTTGTAGGCGCTAGCGGCCAGGCGGCGCGGCACGCCGCTGTCCAGCACGATCAGTTCGGCGTGCTCCGGCAGGGGCAGCAAGCGGCGCTCCAGCGTCCGGGTGTCCAGAAACAGCATGTGCAAGACATCGCCGAAGCTCGCCGCCATCTGATCCATGATGCCGCAACGGACCCCGGCGAACCGGATTTCGGCTTGCTGGGCCAGGAGAGCGATGGCGAGGTCGTCTATATCGAGCTGAAACAAACCGCGTAATCCCCTCAGCACCGCGACTTCCAGGGCCGCGCTGCTGGATAGCCCTGCCCCGATCGGAACCTCCGAGCGGATCAGGAGGTTCACCGGAGCTATGGCGCAGCCCGCTTCCCGAAGTACTTCAAGGCAACCTGCGACATAGCCGGTGAACCCATGGGCAATGGCGCCGCCCGCGCGGTAGCGAACCAGTTCGTCGAAATTCGCCGAATAAAATCGGCACCATTCGTCTTGGCTCCGTGCCATTTCGACCTGGGTCCTCTGCGGAATCGCGGTGGGAAGAACATAGCCGTCGTTATAATCGGTGTGTTCCCCGAGCAGATTCACCCGGCCCGGCGCGCCGGCTTCGAGCTCGGGTTCGGAACCGTACAGTTCGGAGAACTTGAGGTGGTCTGCTCCCATCATTCATTACTCACCAAGCCACCGCTATCGCCTTGAGTTCCCTTGCCTTTTCTTCCGGCAATGCGTCATTCGCGAACATGCCGGCGGCGAGCTCGGTGCCGGCCAGATATTTCAGCCGGTCTGCGGTACGGTAGGGCGGATAGAACTCGGCATGGAGATGGCACTCCGGATGCTGGCGCCGATCGACCGGAGCCTGGTACCAAGCCATGAGATAAGGGAATGGCCGCTGCCAAAGCCCGTCGTATTTGAGCAGAACCGTTTTCAGGGCGGCGGCCAGATCGGCCCGCTGCTCGGAATTCAAAGCCAAGAACGACGGAACCGCGACAATGGGGGCCACCCACACTTCGTACGGATAGCGCGCCCATGCCGGCACGAATGCGATCGCGTGCTCGCCGAGATACAGCACCCGCTCGCCGCTCTTAGCCTCCGCTGCGATCAATTCCTGGAGCAACGAACCGCCGGTCTTCTCGAAATGCTCGGCTTCGTTCTGGTGAATGCGCTCGGGAAACGGCGGCACGAAGGGATAGGCATAGATCTGACCGTGAGGATGATGCAGGGTCACGCCTACCTCGGCCCCGCGATTCTCGAAAGGCAACACATAACGCACATCCCGGCGCATGGCGAGGACTTCCGTGCGGCGCCCCCAGACTTCCAGAAGCAACTCGATGTGATCCAAGGGCAATCGGCCTAGGCTACTCTGTGGGTCCTGGGTGAACACGACGACTTCGCAGTGGCCTTTGGCCGGAAGGGTGCTGACCAGGCTTTCGGGCGGATCGTGAGCCTTCCCGGTCAGTGCCGGAAAGCGGTTATCGAACACGGCGATGTCATAGTCGCCGCAGGGCAGTTCGGTGGGATTGTCCGGATCGTCCGAGGGTGCAAAAGGGTTGTACTCCGGCGGCGGATGAAAGGTGCGCCCTTGCCGATAGGCAGCATAGGCCACCCATTCGCCTCGCAGGGGATGCCAGCGGAGGTGGGGATTGAGCCCTTCCGGGGCGGACAGCAGCGAGGGCTGGATATTCCAGGCGATGGGCCGACGGCTGTACAGGCTCAGCGTGCGGCCGTCCGCTTTCATGAGATCACGGGTGTACATAATTGTTTCCGCGCACCGCGCGGGCTATGTCTTCCACCGGCATCTTCGGAGTGCGATCGTCGAATAAGAGGCCGTTGGCCTCCTGGAATGTGTCCGCGAACTGCGTGTAGCAGAAGCCGCTGAACATTGCGGTTGAGCGCACCGCCTCGATGATGGCGCAGGTGCGCTGCTTGTATTCCTCGAGATCGTCGTAGCGTTGATAGCCCCAGCCACGGTCGTAGCGTTCGTCTCCGGGCCGAATGTAAGCCACGCCGCCGAACTCGGAAAGCAGCACCGGCTGGCCGCGGTGAGGGTGCCCATCCAGGGTCAGAATGCGCCCTCCGGCCCAGCGCCGGTCGACCACTTCCTGCAATTTGACCTCGGGTCCGTAACGGGCGCGGATATGGTCCGGGTTACCGTCGTAATCGTGTACGCCGATAATGTCGGTGGCGGAACTTTCCCAACCGTCATTGCCGATGACGAGACGGGTCGGATCCAGAGACCGGGTGAGGTGATAGAAGGACTGAACCGCATCCTGCGGCGCCGGCAACGCGGGCAGATCGGGAACGCCCCAGGATTCGTTGAAAGGCACCCAAATCACCACGCAGGGATGGCTGATGTCGCGCTCGATGACCTCGGTCCATTCTCTCAGCAGCCGATTCAAGGCCTTGTGGGTAAATCGATAGGCACTGGGCATTTCGGTGAAAACCAGGAGGCCCAGCACATCGGCCCAATACAGGTAGCGCGGATCCTCGATCTTCTGATGCTTGCGCACCCCGTTGAAGCCCATGGCCTTGGCCAGCTCCACATCGCGCTTCAACGCATCGCTCGTGGGTGCGGTCATCAGCGAATCCGGCCAGTAGCCCTGGTCCAAGGCCAGGCGCAGAACATAAGGCCGGCCGTTCAGCAAAATGCGCTCCCGCTGTGCGCCCACAGACCGCAGAGCGGTGTAGGAATACACTTGATCGACCACTTGCCCTTCGCAGAGCAGCTTTATTTCGGCATCGATCAGCGTAGGCCATTCAGGAGACCAGAGCAGTTCGTTGCGGAAGTCGTCGATGCCGGGATCGGACAACCCGATCCGTCGATGCACCTCGCCGCCGATGACGCGATAGGTGTCGTTCGCGAGAATTTGCGCACCGCAGCGGAGACATACGGAGACATAAGTCTCATCGGGATGCCTCCCGGTCACGTAAGCATCGAAGGCGATGTCCCAGCGCTCCACGCTGGGGGTCCAGCGGATTTTTTCGATGTAGTTGTCGCCCACGAATTCCAGCCACACGGTCTGCCAGATGCCGGTGGTACGTGGATACCAGATGCTGTGGGACTCCAGCCGCCAGTCCTGCTTGCCGCGCGGCTTTTCGAGATCATGAGGGTCATCCTCGGCCCACACCGTGATGCGCTGCCTGCGACCGGGCGCCAGTGCGAAGCTGATGTCGGCGCCGAAGGGCGTATGCCCGCCCTGATGTTCGGCCACCTTGACGTCGTTGACCCAGACCCGAGCCTGCCAGTCGACCGCGCCGAAGTGCAGCAGAACCCTGCCGCTGCGATTTTCCGGAAGATCGAACTCCCGCTGATACCAGCACGCCCGGTGAAAACTCGTATCGGCGACACCGCTCCGCTGGCTTTCAGGGGCGAACGGCACCTCGATGGTCAAAGGCCAGTCGGGCACGTCGCGCGGTACCCGGAAAGCCAGTTCATCGTCGAACCGGAAGCGCCACGAACCATCCAGCGATATCCAGTCGGGGCGCCGCAGTTGAGGTCTTGGATAGCGGCTATCCATACCGATCCTTCTACATGTCATTGCGCCGCTCTAGAATTTCAGCGCGCCCTCCGCGGCCGCCGCTGCAGCCAGGAGCACCGATTCGGAAGCTGAACTCATCTTGTGTTGCGCGCGCTTAGTCTGCCGCTCCCGCACCGCCTCGGCGGCCCGCTTTCCGGCGAGGAAGGCGTGATCGGAATTGTAATACTCCCATTCGCTGTAGCGCCCGGCCAAAAGGATGTCGTGTTCGGCAAGCCAGTCCCGGATCAGCTTCACGTTGTCGGCACGGACATGATCGTAAATGACGTAAGCATGCGGCAGGTCCACTTGGTTGGCAGCCCAAATCGGGTCGTCGGGGGTGAACATGCCAACCCTCTGACAGTCTCGAATGCAGCGCTCGATCAAGGCGTCACCGTCGCAGGGCAGCGGTTTCGCGGGCGAATAGGTAATCTCGCAGGTGAGGCCGAAACCGCCCGGCGCATTGCAATGGGGACTGGCGTTGCCCTGCACGAAAATGCGGTGAAATACCGTGTCCTCTGGGTAATAGATCCAATGCTTCTCGGTGAGATGGGGCCGGCCGATCCCGAGATTTACGCAACGTACCGAGACGTGGCGTAAACCCTCGCTCGCCCGGCGGATATGGACCGGCGCTTCCTCGCCGAGGCTACGGACCAGTACCGGCAGCGGCATCGTGCTGATCAAGTGGCCGTACTCGATCTGCATGCCATCGGCCAAGGTTGCCGTATGCCGGTGAGGAGAGATCGCGACCACCCCGGCATTGAGGCGGAGCCGATCGCGGACGTAGGGAATAAAGCCGTTCATCAGCGCCTGAAACCCGCCCCGCAGGGGGTAGCCGAAGCGGGCGTTCGGTCCCATGGGCTTGGGCACCGGCCTCAAGGCGCCCTCGATCATGTCCTCCAGATCGGGCAGCGGTACCCGTCCGCCCAGCCAGGAGGTTTCCATCGCCTTGAGATCCACCGCCCATAACTTGCGGTTGTAGGGAATGGCGAAATGCTTGGCGATGCCGGCGCCCCACACCTTATAGATGAATTCCTCGAAATTTGCGAAGCCTTCCGGCAGTCCTTTCCGAGTGTTCGCAGCACCCCAGCGGACGGTACTTTCCAGGATGCCGTCGCCGCAGCAATCCTTCACGTCCCCGCCCTGACAATCCCAGTCACGGAGCGATTCCCTGCGGTTACCGCCCTGAGTTTTCCGTTCCTTCAGGGGGCCAAAACGGGCTTCGATGGCACCGACAAGACACTCCTTGATGACTTCGGGCGGCAGGCCGTACAGACCGCCCTGGAACGGATAGCGGGTGTACACGCCCTTGCTGTAGATCCAGGCTTCCCGATCCTGCCAGTGCACGTTGTCGCCCAAAAGCTTTCGGTATAGCTCGTGCACATACCCATCATTGGAAAACATGATATGCCCGGCATAATCGAAGGTGAAACCGTTCTCCTCGATGGAGCGGCACCAGCCGCCTATGCTGTCGTTGGCTTCCAGCAGCAATGCGCCGGGGGCATGATAAGCGGCGGATAGGCCGGTCGGTCCGGCTCCGATGATGGCAATGTCCCACTGCTCGTTCTGCGATCGCATCGAACGGCGGGAAACGGGACCGGAGCCGCGCCGGCGTCCGTGCAGCACTTTGCCGATCTCGTTGGCCATGGACCGTGCGGTAGCATCCCAGGACGTATTCCGCAATACCTTGCGCATCGCCTCGCTGCGCCGGGCGCGATCGTCCCCTTCCGTCAGCGCCCGGTCGCAGGCGGTGACGAATTGCTCGACGCTATCCCCAAGGTGGACGATCTCCCCATAGGGCCCCGCCACGTCGGCGATGGGCGTGCCGACGATCGGTTTTTCCGCCGCCATATATTCCAAGGTTTTGGTCGGACTGATGAAGCGGGTCGAATCGTTCCGGGCGAAGGGCAACAGGCAAAGGTCCCATCCAGCCAAGAATGCGGGCAGCTCCTCATAGGAACGCTGACCGAAGTAATGGAGGTTGGGGTGCCGTGGCAACTCCGCGGGATCGATCTTGGCGACGGGTCCGACCATCATCAATTGCCAGTCCGGCCTTGTCCGTGCCATGGCGTCCAGTAACGGCAGGTCGATGCGCTCGTCGATAACACCGAAGAAGCCGAGCCGCGGCCGGGGCAGATCCGCTTGCTCGGGATGATCCAGGCCGGCTTCGCGAGCCTTGCCGAAGTGGGCCGCATCAACGCTGCTCGGAAAGCAGTGTACGTTGGGATGGCGGTGCGCCTTGGCGCGATACAGGCTGGGGCCTCCGGTGAATACCAGGTCAACTGCGCGATAGGCCTCCGCTTCGAACTCCAATAGATCGGGAGAGGCGCCCTTGAAAGCGGACAGCTCATCCATGACGTCGTAGACCATCGCCGTGGGCTTGAGCCGACGGGCCAAAGGCAGCGCCATGGGTGTGTAGAGCCAAACCAGGCCATTGCGCAGTTCCTCGCGCTCGCTCAAGTCGTCCATGAGCGGCTCCAGTTCCGTGAACTGGCGATGGTTGAAGCCCGGGTCGAGAATAGGCGTGAAAGGGGTGGCAACAAGCACCCCCGGAACCGGGCGATGAAACTCCCAATGCGCGGCTTCAGAGTGTAGCGGCTCCTCGATAAAGACAGTGGAAAAATGCTTGGCCAGGCGAGACAGCAGATGTTGAGGGCGTTGCCAGACCCAATTCCAACGTAGGTGGGAAAATACGGTCATCTTGGGTGTTTTTTCCATGAGCCCTCCTTGGAAATGGATTTTTCTGCTGCATCGCGAAAAATAGACTATCCAATGAGACCGGGTCCGTTTGTTCGCGGTTCCGAAGTACGGAGAACGCGAAACCCGCTCCAACATCGAATCAAGCGCTAAATCCTTGTTTGTCGGCATGTTCAACGCCTACATAATCCTCCTGATATACGGGACAGCCCCTATTCACCCGAGGTTTCGATCCGCTTAGCATCGGGTCGGATAACTGGCGGTTAGAGCGGACGCGTCATAAGCATGATGCCAAGCCTTGCCGTTGCAATTGCGCGTGAGCTTTGCGGTTTAGGGATCAGGGACAGATGCCAGACACCAAAAATTCGAATACGTCCGAAGCGACACCTCGTTTTCTGAGACGTCCCCTATTCTTTCTCCTGCACTATGTTCGGCGCCGGCCGTTCCATTTCGCCGGTTTGTTCCTGTTGGTGATCGGCGCCGCCGCCTGCGCCATCGGTGTGCAGGTGGGCATGAAGTTTCTGGTAGACGCCATGTCCGCTCCGGAGAGGAATCGGCTGGCCGTCTGGGGTCCCCTGGCACTGTTTATCACTCTCGTGGGTGTCGAGCATGGGCTGTGGCGATTGAGCGGCTGGCTCGGCTGCCGGACCATGGTGAGCACCGGCGTGGATGTGCGGCTCGATTTGTTCCAGCACCTCTCCGGCCACTCCATGTGCTATTTCAATGATCGTATGGCCGGCTCCCTGGGCAACCGCATCAGCGAAACCGCTGCCGCCACGGGGACGCTGTTCAGCGTACTCGCCTGGAATATGGTGCCGCCTTGCACCGATTTCCTGGGCGCTATGATCGTGCTGGGAACTGTCCACGGTGACATGGCTGCGCTCCTGTGCGTCTTTGTCGCGATCGTCGGTGGGGGCATGATTCTGTTCGGGCGGCGCGGCCAACCCATACATCGCCATTATGCTGAACAGTGTTCGCGCGCGAATGGCGAACTGGTTGACGTGGTGGGAAACATCTGGGCGGTGAAGGCATTTTCCGCCCGGCAACGCGAACGGGAACGCTTGGCCGAGCATTTGGGATTGGAAGCCGAAAGCCAGCGGCGGAGCTGGATGTATCAGGAGAAAACCAGGGTGCTTCACGACCTGCTGCTATGGTTGATGGCGGGAACCATACTGGCTTGGGCGCTCCAACTCTGGGCTGAGAATCGGATTACGCCCGGCGAGGTGGTGCTGGTCAGCACGTTGACATTCCGCATACTACACGGCTCCCGCGACCTCGCCTTTGCCTTGTTCGGCACCACTCAGCAGCTCGGGCTTATCGCGGAGACCCTGAGGGACATCGGCAAGCCGCACTCGGTAACCGATTGTCCACGGGCGAAACCGTTCGTGCCACAAGGCGGAGCCATCAAGTTCGAGAACGTCTGCTTCGGCTATGCAAACGGCGATCTCCTTTTCCGCGATCTAGGCCTCGACATTCCGGCCGGCCAGAGGCTAGGCATCATCGGCCCATCCGGCGCCGGCAAGTCGACGCTGGTGAGCCTGGTGCAACGGCTCGACGATGTTCATACAGGCCGCATTCTGATCGACGGTCGGTGCGTGACCGAAATTCCGCAGGATGCTCTGCGTGCGGCTATTGCCGTGGTGCCGCAGGATATTTCGCTGTTCCACCGTTCGATCCTGGACAACATCCGCTACGGCCGCTCCGAGGCCAGCGACGAGGAGGTCTACGCCGCGGCCCGTCAGGCCTTTTGCGATGCTTTCATCCGCGCGTTACCGGAGGGATACCACACGCTGGTCGGAGAGCGCGGCGTGAAACTGTCCGGAGGTCAGCGTCAGCGCATCGGCATCGCCCGCGCCTTTCTGAAGAACGCGCCGATCCTGATCTTGGATGAAGCCACCTCGGCACTGGATACCGCTTCGGAGCTCGAGATTCACCAGGCGCTGGCCAAGCTCATGCGGGGCCGCACCGTGTTGGCGGTGGCTCATCGGCTGTCCACGGTGGCCTCGTTCGACCGGATCATCGTGCTCAGTGAAGGCTGTATCGTCGAGGACGGCAGCCCCGAGGAACTGAGACGGCGGCGCGGTGTATTCGACGCCATGTGGCAGCTGCAAGCAGGAAACGCCGTTTCCCAGAATCCCAAAATCACTCCGGCTGCGCGGGCATGAATCGTGACGAATAAAATGGGCGAAGCAAAGGCGTTAGGCAATACGATCCTATGGTACGACAGCGCATCATCCTACTGCCCTGCAGCCGCCTCGGGCCGACCTTTGCCTGAATA
>NZ_JBDIVO010000161.1:0-10081 GCF_039794385.1 Methylocaldum sp.
AGCGGATTTCACGTTGGACCTCGCTGAATCGGGTATCAGCGGAATGCTGCTCCTCGGCGGAGGAGTCTTCGCCGTTATGGCCGGCATCCTCGCCGTATCGCTTGTCGCCGGATGGCCGGCCAGCCTTGGTCCTTTCACCCTGCCCGTCTGGGCGTCCCTGGCCGCCGCCATGGCGTTTGCCGGGTTTTCCGGGTGGTTCTTCTATAAGGCCATTCGGCTGAATCACGGTCAATGAAACTGCTGGCACTCCTGTCCACCCTATTTCTCGCGGGATGCGCCGGTATCCCCAAAGGCGTTTCGCCCGTTCATGGCTTTGAACCGGGCCGGTATCTCGGCGCCTGGTACGAAATCGCGCGCCTCGACCACTCGTTCGAACGGGGCCTGACCCGCGTCACCGCGACTTATGGCCTTCGGGAGGACGGCGGCATAAAGGTGGTCAACCGGGGCTTCGACTCCCGAAAGCAGGAATGGCGGGAAGCGACAGGCAAAGCCTATTTCGTGGAAAGTCCGAACATCGGCCGGCTGAAGGTTTCGTTTTTCGGGCCTTTTTACGGCGGCTATAACATTATCGATCTGGACAAGGAGAACTACTCCTATGCCCTCGTTTCCGGCCCCACCCGATCGTATTTGTGGATATTGGCGAGAGAGAAGACACTGGAATCCTCTGTACTACACCACCTGGTCACGAAAGCCGAAGCGCTCGGATTTGCAACCGATCGTCTGATCTACGTCGACCACAGCGAGAAGTAACCAGCATATCCGCCAATCGGCCAAGTCAACGATCGGTCATACAGCCGGCTCAGGCGGCCCGGACGTCCGCTTGCCTGACAAGTCTTTTTGGGATATATACCCTTCCGCCACGTTCCTTCTTCCGAAGGAAACCGCTGGTTCTTCTCAACGGTAATCGAAGGAAACTCAGGGAGGGTATCGATGAAGTCTCAAAAATCCATCTCGCGCATTGCGATTTCCATGGCTTCCGCTTTGATCCTTTATAGTGGTCATGGTTGGGCCGGCACCACAGACATGACTGAGGGCGTTCAAGGCTCCAACACCTCGAATACCGGCGTAATGATCTACAAGATGGGACGGATCGTCGACGATTCCGATTTCGTGGATGTCACTTCCCAGATACCGGCGCTAGGCGGAACGGTGTTGAAGGGCAATCCGACCATCAAGATGCGGTTCGACGCGCCGCCTCCTCCGGACGACACTACCGTGCACGGGGTTTTCGAGCAGATCGGACAAGCCAGGATCCGGATCGTCTTCCCGTTCGACGAGCACATGCAAGTCATTCACGGGGTGCTCAAAATCACAGATTCAGCGGGAACAATCACTTATCTGACACCCGGCGACTCGTATTTCATCGCGCAAGGAAGCGAAGTCTTGTGGGAAACCCTGACGCCGCTTTTTCAGAAATCCTTCCATGACTATACCCATCACTGAGCCATTCCGGTGACGGATCATTACCAACCCATCAGCTGTGATTTCCACGACGAACTGGAAACGCTCGCGGTGAGACGCCGTACGTGCCCGATCACTTATCGGGACGCGTCCGGCGATCCCGTTACCGTCGAGGACCGAATCGAGGATATTTACGCCAGGGACAAGGAGGAATTCCTGAAGTTGAAGAGCGGGTTGGAGATTCGCTTGGACCGCCTGATCGAAGTCGATGGAAAGCGGCTGAGAGCCGATTAGAGGGACAGGCGTCGGCGAAGGATGCCGGCCTCGAGTTGGACGGAAAACACGATTACGCCTCATGTTTCCGGCGTAGGCGTAGGATGGGTAGAGCGAAGCGAAACCCATCGATGGTGGGTAGAACGAAGCGAAGCCCACCGGTTCCGCGGCCTTGCCTGGTGGGTTACGGCGCGCGGAAACACAGAGGGAACTTTGCGGACTCGGCGTGATGCGCGCCTAACCCACCCTACAACGCTACAACGCCATCGTTTTCCGGTGTGGCGGGATATTGTTGACAGACAAATCCCGGCGGCTACTCGATCAAGAAATCCCGCATCATGCCCATGTCCTCGTGTTCGAGGTTATGGCAGTGATACATGAACACGCCCTTGAAGTGGTGGAACGGCTTGATCATGCGCACGGTCTCGCCAGGCATGACCAACACGGTATCCTTCCAGCCGCTACTGACCAAACCGTCTTTTACCGTCGCATAGCTGTCCGCTCTCTCGACGGCTACGGTGCGGCTGATGATCTGGAATTGGTCGCCGTGCAGGTGGATGGGGTGCGCCATGGAAAACATCATCCCCATGCCACCCCTCATGCCCATACCGCCCATGCCCTGCCCTTCTGGCTGAGCATCGCTTCCGTGGCCGCCCATCATTCCCATCATGCGGCCTCGCATACCGTGGCCCATGCCGTGTCCGCCGCCGCTAGTATGGAAAATTTCCATGAGCTGCACGGTATCGAGCGGAATCCGCTCGAACGGCTGAATATCGTCGAAGGCATAGGAGCGGCCGTTGAGCAGCATCGCCATCGGAGACTCAGAAATGGCGATCGGCACGGGCTTGCTGGGGTTGGCGACATCGTCCAGCGTATAGCGGTCGATCTTCGACAGCCGGCTCGGCAGCTTCGGGCTCTCGCCGGTCTCGCGGGTGACGCGGATCTTGAACAGGGGATAATCGCTGCCGACGGGCAAGGCCATGGCGCCCATCATGCCCATTCCTCCCATCATGCCGCCCATGCCTCCCCTTCCGCCGCGCCCCCCCATGTGCTCGGCCATCATCGGCAGCACGCCGGAGAACGGCAGGCTGCGCATCGTCAACTCAGTGCCCTTGGGCCGGCCGCTGAAATCCGCCCAGACATCGAGGCGCTCCCCGGGTGCCAGCATCACGTAAGGGAAAGTTTCCGGGGACTCCAGGAGTCCGCCGTCGACGCCGATCACGGTCACCGGCGTGCCGTCGCTCCAGCCGAGTTTGTAAATACGGGCATTGGAGCCGTTGAGGAAACGGAAACGGTAGGCGCGGCTGGCCACTTCGAACTCGGCATTCGGCTGGCCGTTGACCAGGATGCGGTCGCCGTAGAATCCCATCATCCGATCGTGCATGTGCGGACCGTAAATCAACTGGTTTTGGGCATTGAACCGGCGGTCCTGAAGGACAATGGGTATCTCGTACTCGCCGGAAGGCAATTCGAGTCTCGCCTCCTCTTCGTCGTTTATGATCAAGCCGCCGGCAAGACCGTAGTACACCTGCCTCGCGGTAATTTCGTGCGGATGCGGATGATAGATATTAAGGCTCGCCCGGTTGATCACTTCGAATTCATACACGAAGGTCTCGCCCGGATCGATGATGTACATCGGATGGCCATCCATCAGCGCGGGGACGTGGAGTCCGTGCCAATGGGTGATAGTGGGTTCCATCAGGTCGTTGCGGAAATGAATGCGGACTTTCTGGCCCTTTTGCAAGCGGATGATCGGTCCGAGATAGCAACTGGGCAGCTCGGTCAGCGTATCCTTCGGGCCACTCAGCAACTTGGCCGTATAGTGCTGCACCCGGGTCGCCTGGCCCGGCAGAATGGATATGGAGCCTTGGCGGGCAGCCAATTCGATCTCGACATCGGGCTTGAAGGCGGGAGACGCCCGATTGGGCGTCAATTTGGGCATGCCGTGCATCTCCATGGCACGCACCCATGCCGGCATGCTCGCTGCGGCTAATAAACCGACACCGGTTTGAAAAATGAAGCGGCGGCGCGAACGATCGACTGGATCTTGCATAAGCTCTCCTCGAATCTGTCGTTATGGTCGCAGACGGCTCAGCCGCATCTTTTGGGGTTGTTCACCTCGACCGGCGAGCGCCTGGAATAAATAGATCTCTTCCTCCTGGAAACCGAATGATCGCGCAGTCCTGCCGACCGGTACTATGATACGCCTAGGACAGGAGCGGCAGCATAATAATTCAATGATTTTCTTATGGACAGATTGCCGCAGCCCCTTCTTGAAAGACGGATTTCGCCGGCCCGTAGCCAGAATTTTTGAACCTCGCGATATCTCGGCGAGCCTGAATCACGCAACGACTTTGCAAAACGTTTGTCGGTAATTTCTATGGAGAGCAAACGGCGAAGATCTTTCATCCACCACGTGCAGAGAAACATTCTCGCGGGGCTGGTCGTCCTTACCCCGATACTGCTCACCTGGCTCGTTTTCGACTTCATCCTGGCAAAGCTGATCGCCTTCGGGCGACCTTGGATACCGGCCTTGTATAGAGCCATTTATACATTTTCTCCCAAGCTGGCGGATTTGATGCTCAACGGCTGGATCGATTCGGTGCTCGCCCTGCTGATCACCCTCGTCTTGCTCTTCATGCTGGGCTGGCTGACGAGCCGGGTGGTCGGTCGGCAGATTCTGATCGGGTTTGAATTGTTGCTGGAAAAAATCCCGGTACTGAAAGCCATCTACGGCTCCACCAAGCGGCTGCTACTCGCCTTTCAAGCGCAACCGGAGCAGATCCAAAGGGTCGTGCTGATCAATTATCCCACCGAGAAAATGCGGGCCGTGGCCTTTGTGACACGCATCGTCCGGGATACCGAAACCGGCGAGGAACTGGCGGTGGTTTATATGCCCACCGCTCCGAATCCGACGTCCGGTTATATGGAAATCGTGCCCCTTTCCCAGGTGACGCCCACCGATTGGACCGTGGAAGAAGGCATGCAATTCGTCATATCGTGCGGGACCAGCACCCGCGAGCATGTCGGCTTTTCGGACGCCCAACGCCGCGGACAAGACGGCAGCGAAATGCCGATGAAAGAACCAACTAGTCGATCGGGGTGAGATTTGCGCGTTCCGATGCTTTATCCCGCCCGAAACTGTCAAAGAGTTTATCGACGGCCGGACCAACCGAACGGAGCATTACCATGGGAGCACGAACAGCTTTGCGCCTCGGGCGCGTGGCAGGCATCGAAATCCTGGTTGACTGGAGCCTGCTGATCATCTTCTCGCTCATTACTTTAAGTCTCGGGGCCGGCTTGTTTCCGGCTTGGCATCCGGACTGGGGCCCGCTGCTGATCTGGGGAACCGCAATCGCCGCGGCCTTGCTGTTCTTCGGGTCGGTGCTTTTGCATGAACTTTCCCATGCCATAGTTGGCCGAGCCAACGGTATTCCGATTCCGCGCATTACCTTGTTCATGTTCGGCGGGATGGCGCATATGGAGAAAGAACCTCCCTCATGGCGCGCCGAGTTGTACATGGCAGCCGTGGGGCCGATCACCAGCCTCGTGCTCGGATTCGTTTTTCTGGGACTGGCCAAGATGGTTATCGGTCCCATGGAGATCGATCCCGACAACCCGCAGCAATCGTTCGCGACTTTGGGGCCTACCGTCAGCCTGCTCATGTGGCTGGGCCCCATCAACATCATTCTCGGCCTGTTCAATCTGGTTCCCGGCTTTCCGCTCGACGGCGGGCGGATTCTTCGTGCCGCGCTGTGGGGCGCGACCGGCGACTTGCTCACCGCTACGCGCCGCGCCTCGGCAGTCGGGCAAGGGTTTGCCTGGGTGTTGATGGGGTCCGGCTTTCTCATGATCCTGGGATTGCGCGTACCGATATTCGGGGCCGGTTTCATCAATGGCTTATGGCTCGCGTTGATCGGCTGGTTCCTCAACAACGCGGCCGTCATGAGCTACCGCCAGTTGCTCGTTCACCAATGGCTCGAGGACGTGCCCGTCCTGCGCATCATGCACACCCGGTTCGAGCGGGTGGCGCCGCAGTTATCTCTTCAGGCATTGGTGGACGAACACCTGATGCCGAGCGGACAACGCGCTTTTCCGGTCGAGGAGCGCGGCCAGTTCATCGGAATGATCTGCCTTCGCGATCTGCCGAAGCGCCCGCGCGACGCGTGGAGGACCACGACTGTCGGCGACATCATGACGCCGAGACACGAATTGGTGACTCTTTCTCCCGAGCAGGACGCAGCCGCCGCGCTGGACCTTTTCGGCAAGCGTGACGTGAATCAGCTGCCGGTGCTGAAAAACGGGCAGCTCCTCGGATTCGTCCGGCGCGAAGATATTTTGAAATGGCTATCGCTTCATGCCGGCCTGACTGTCACTGAAGGCGGCCGGCCTGCTTCGCGGCCTCTCGGCTGACGGAAACCGCCCATCGGCGGGCAAGGCTCGGGATTTACTGTCTGCGAACCGGTTCGGCTGCAAGCCGGGACCCGAGGGCGTGGTAATACCCTTTCAGCAGCAGCGGCGCGAAGATGGTGGTGAAGGCGATGACGATGATCAAAGCGGCATAGATCTCGTTGCTCAAGATGTTCGATGTCCGCCCCAGCTCGGCAAAGATGAGCCCTACCTCGCCGCGCGGAATCATCGCCAGCCCGACGGCAAAACGAGTCACCCAGCGTTCGCTGATGAACAGCGCGCTGAACAGCTTGCCCGCTATTGCGGTACCGATCAGGGATAGCGAAAACACCCAAATGAAGGGGGACGTCCAATCGATGGTTCGGAGATTCAGCGATAGCCCGACCATCACGAAGAAAATCGGCACGAACAGATAAATGATGGGGCGCATCTGATTGTCGATGCGCTCGGCGAATTCGGTACCGGCATGCACGGCCAGACCGAACGGCAGGAAAAATCTCCGGGAAAGGGCGAGTCCTGCCGCAAATCCCCCGAGAAGTTCGGGCGCGCCGATCTCGTGGGATAGCCAGGCGAAAAAAAGGACCAAGGACACAACGGTCGTGGGAATCAGTCCCGGCGTCTGGCTGAACTCGTCGAAGCGCCTGATCTCCAGCGATATGAGCTTGGCGAAAATCGGAGCCAGCAGGAAGAATACGGCGATGAACAGCAGCACCCGGCCGGCGTTCATATAACTGATACCGCCGCCGATGGAAAACTCATAAAGAATCGCGAGCAGCACCACCCCCAGAATGTCGTCGATTACTGCGGCCCCTAGCACCAGTTGAGCTTCGTGAGAGTGCCTCTGATGCAGGTCGGTCAAAACCCGTATCGTGATGCCGATGCTGGTGGCGGTCAGGGTTCCGCCGATGAAAAGGGATTCGAGCAACGGGCGTTCGAAGACTTCATAGCTCACCAAGAAGCCGAATGCGAACGGCAAGGCGAAGCCGCTGACCGCCACGATCGAGGATTTGAAGCCGGCGCGCGCCAACTGGCGGATGTCGGTTTCGAGCCCCGCTTCGAACAACAGCAAAATGATACCGATCTCGGCCAGCATGCGGATGGTCTGGCTCGGTTCGATCCAGCCCAGCACCGTAGGCCCCAAAACGACTCCGGCCATGAGTTCTCCGACCACCGGGGGCACCCGCGCCAGCGCCGCCAGCTCGGCGAACATGCGCGCGCTCAAGAGAATGATCAGAAGATTGAGGAAGAATCCGTGTACCGGGTATTCCATAGGACATATTCTCCCGATGTGGCGATTCGGCGAACTCGTATGGGGAAACGCCTAGAGAACCGGAAAAACGTATCGTCGGTCAAGTCCCGCACGCTTTCAATCATCGTTCTCTGGACTCAGCATGATACCGGCTTAATGTACCACTAGCGTGACAACCACCTTGCACAGCACGACCAAAATGGCCGATGATTAGACTATCCCACCCCGGGTGCACTATTAGCGCAAAACCCCCTCAACCTCGTCGGTTCGGAACGACCTGGAAGAGGCGATTTTCGCGCACTTAGGGCACTCGCGTTCGCCAAGTTGCCATCAACGCGGTCGCACATCTACCAATCCATATCGAGCAAGATTCACGATTGTACTTATGGGGTCAAAATTTCCTTTCATCGAACGGGTTTTGCATAACCGCTTCGTTCGGCAGTTACTCGCCAGCGCACTGGATCTGGTGCCCATCGTGGTGGTCATCCTGTTTTTTCAAATCCTGGTAATCCAGCAGCCGATTCCCGAGGCCGGACGGTTCGTTGCAGGCATGCTGCTGGTCGTTTTGGGGCTGACCTTTTTTATGCGGGGCTTGAAGCTGGGGCTGTTTCCTCTGGGCGAAAGCATGGCCCATGCGTTCGTCCGCAAGGGCAGCCTATTTTGGATACTGGTATTCGCTTTCGCACTGGGATTCGGCGCCACCGTAGCCGAACCGGCACTTATCGCCGTCGCCGACGAAGCAGCCCGCATCGCCGCCGACGACGGCGCGATTACAGCTTCGGTAGAGGCCCGCAAATCATACGCACTGGGTCTTCGCCTTACCGTCGCCACGGCGGTGGGATTCGCGCTGATCGTCAGCACGATCCGCATCATCCGCGGCTGGCCGCTTCCTTATGTGATCGTCGGCGGCTACGCTGGCGTAGGCATCATGACGATCTTCGCGCCGCCGGAAATCATCGGCATCGCCTACGATTCCGGCGGCGTGACCACCTCGACCATCACCGTGCCCCTGGTGACTGCGTTGGGCGTTGGACTCTCGTCCTCCATTCCTGGGCGTAATCCCGTGAGCGATGGCTTCGGACTGCTCGCCCTCGCCGCCTTGATGTCCATGATCTTCGTCATGGGATACGGGATATTTGCATGAACGAGTGGCTGCACGAATTCGGAAATATATTGTTGGAGACCCTGCGCGCCGTATCCCCGATCATCGGTTTGCTGGTGCTCTTCCAACTGCTGGTCATCAGAAAACCCTTGCCTCACCCGGGCCGGATTCTCGTGGGCTTTTTGTACGTCCTGCTAGGCGTTGCCCTATTTCTGGTAGGACTCAAAATGGCCCTGTTTCCGATCGGCGATCTGATGGCTCAACAGCTGACCGCGCCGGATTTTCTCGGTATCGAGCCCGATCCTGATCGTGTCCATTGGTATAACTATATCTGGGTCTATCTGTTTGCCGGCTGCATCGGATTCGCCGCGGCCATGGCCGAACCCACCCTCATCGCCGTTGCGGTCAAGGTATCGGAGGTTTCGGCCGGAAGCATCAGAGCCCTGCCGCTCCGTCTCGCGGTCGCCCTCGGCGTAGGCGGCGGACTGGCGCTAGGCACGTTCAGGATCGTTACCGGCGCACCGCTGTACACCTACATCCTTACGGGGTACGCCATCGTAGCCATTCAGACCGTTTTCGCCCCCAAGGTCATCGCCGGGCTCGCGTACGACGCCGGCAATGTGGCCTCGTCGACGGTAACGGTACCCATCGTGACGGCACTCGGATTGGGTCTGGCCGCCGCCGTTCCCGGCCGCAATCCCTTGCTGGACGGATTCGGCCTGATTGCGTTCACTTGTCTAATTCCTATAATCAACGTGCTTGGTTACGGCCAGATCGCCATGTGGTTGAGTCGGCGCAATCAAGCGGCCAACAACGACTAAGGTAGCCTCATATGCGCTTCAAACTGATCATCGCCTTCGTGGAAGACGATAAAACCGAGCTCATCCTGAAAACCGCTCGTGCACATGGCGCTACCGGCGCCACCGTCATCGCCAATGCCCGCGGCGAAGGACTCAAGCGAACGAAAACGTTTTTCGGACTGAGCCTGGAAAGCCAAAGGGACGTGCTGTTGTTCCTGGTAGAGGAGCATCTGACTCGACATATCCTGGAAGCCATCGGCCGTGCGGGCAAGTTCGACGAAAAGCCCGGCACCGGAATCGCGCTTCAGATCGATGTGGAAGACGCCGTAGGGATCACGCATCAAATGGAAAAATTAGCCCCCATCGTCGAGGAGGAACTTTAATGGAAAAGAAGCCCATTATCCGGGTCCGGGACGTTATGAAGACCGATTTCGGAACGATCGACGGCATCGCCACCATCAGCGAAGCCTTGAAGAAAATGAAATCGATGAGAACCTCGGTGCTGGTGGTCAACAAGCGGCACGATGACGACGAATACGGCTTGATCACCGCCGGGGACATTGCTCGGCACGTATTGGCGAAAGATCGTGCGCCCGATCGGGTCAACGTCTACGAAATCATGAGCAAGCCGGTGATTTCGGTGCACCCCGACATGGATATCCGGTACTGCTCGCGCCTGTTCGCAAATCACAATCTCGTACGCGCCCCGGTGCTGGACGGCCGCAACGTCGTGGGCATGATAAGTCCCAACACACTCGTGCTGGACGGGCTTTATCAGATCGTTTGAGGGCCGTTTCCGTCTGTTCCGCCGATGCCCAAATCAGGCAAGGTGAGCCACGGCACTTT
>NZ_JBDIVO010000162.1:0-10009 GCF_039794385.1 Methylocaldum sp.
GGCATCGTCCACCGATTCTCCCAAAATGTGATACAGGCCGATGCCTTCTACCTCGACGAGCTGGGTGTGGCCACCGGAAACGAGGAGCGCGATAAACGGAAAATCGGGTGGGTCGGACTCCATTAAGGGCGCGAGCAAATGGCCTTCCATGTGATGTACCCCTATCGATGGAATTTCCCATGCCCATGCTAGGCTGCGGGCGACGGAAGCGCCTACCAGGAGCGCGCCGATCAATCCCGGGCCGGCTGTATAAGCGATTCCGTCGATTTGCCGTTTGGAAATGCGGGCGTCTGCGATTACTTGCCGAATCAGCGGAACCAGTTTTTTGATGTGATCACGGGAGGCCAGTTCGGGTACTACGCCTCCATACTCCGCATGAGTTTTTACCTGACTATACAGGCGATGGGCCAAAAGTCCCTTGGTGGCGTGATAGATCGCCACGCCCGTTTCATCGCAGGATGTTTCAATGCCGAGTACGTACATACAAATTGACTTTTACCTTGCGCTCTGTAGTGAGTATAATTAGCACTTTTAAGTTGGCGGGGTAATCCTGCCTCGGGAATTTCGTCATTTTAGTCATCAATCTTGGGAAGCTACATGCCGTCGATTAAGCTTAGAGAAAACGAGCCCTTTGAAATTGCTATCCGTCGTTTTAAACGTGCCTGCGAGAAGGCCGGTATTCTTTCCGAAGTGCGCCGCCGCGAATTCTACGAGAAACCGACCGAGGAACGTAAGCGCAAAGCGGCTGCAGCAGTGAAGCGGCATCTGAAAAAGCTTTCCCGCGAACGGTTTGCTCTGCAGAATTTGCGCAAAGGGCGCCCGCAAACCTGATAGCCCCTTTCGATGAGCGTATTGAAAGAACGTCTCCAGGCGGATATGAAAGCCGCCATGAAAGCCGGAGAAAAAGATCGGCTGGGCGTCATTCGGCTGATAATGGCCGCCATCAAGCAGCGCGAGGTGGACGAGCGGATTCAGTTGGATGATGCGCAAGTCCTTGCCGTTCTGGACAAGATGGTCAAGCAGCGGCGTGAATCCATCACGCAATTTCAATCGGCAGGGCGGGATGATTTGGTTGCTGCGGAACAGGCGGAGCTTGGCGTTATTCAGGAATACTTGCCGCAAGCGTTGAGCGAAGAGGAAGTGGAGTCTCTGATCAAGGAGGCTTTGGCGGAATCGGGTGCTTCCGGAGTCGGCGATATGGGCAAAGTTATGGCCGTGCTGAAGCCAAAAATGCAGGGGCGAGCCGATATGTCGATGGTTAGCTTGCGGGTCAAAAGCCTGTTAAGCGGCTAGGACACGGTAGTCTTGATGTTTTTTAGGAACGGCGTAGCGTGAACTGAGCTGCCGGTATAAACGATGGCCGGCAAGATTCCCCGTCAATTCATTCAAGAACTGATCGCTCGTATCGATCTGGTCGATCTGGTTGATGCGCGCGTGCCGCTTAAGCAAGCCGGCAGCAACTTTACTGCTCGTTGTCCTTTTCATAGTGAAAAAACACCCAGCTTTACCGTAAGTCGCGATAAGCAGTTTTACCATTGCTTTGGTTGCGGCGCACACGGTAATGCCATTGATTTTCTGATGGGCTATGACCATCTGAGTTTTGTCGAAGCGGTGGAAAGTCTCGCTGCGTCGGCGGGGTTGAAAATTCCGGTAGACGCCCAGAGTGCGACGGTAGATCCGCAGTCTAAGATGGCGAAGGCCATTTACGAACTGCAGGATGCTGTTTCCCGATTCTATGCACACCAGTTTAAAGTCCATCCCGAAACGTCGCGAGCTATCACATATTTGAAACGCAGAGGGGTCAGCGGCGAACTCGCTCAGCGATATCGCTTGGGTTATGCTCCTCCGGGGTGGCAAAATCTACCGTCGGAGTTTTCGCGGGAGCTGCTGGAGGCGGCGGGTCTTATGATCATGAAAGACGATAAGGCTTATGACAGATTCAGGGATCGTATTATCTTTCCCATTCGGGATCGCCGAGGCAGGGTGGTGGGCTTTGGCGGACGGGTGATGGGCGACGAAACGCCGAAATATCTCAATTCGCCCGAGACTATCGTTTTCAAAAAGCACAAGGAAGTATATGGACTATACGAGCTGTTAAAGCAGTCTCCGAGGCCGGAGCGCATCGTCGTGGTCGAGGGCTATATGGATGTGATCGCCTTGGCTCAAAACGGCATTTCCAATTCGGTTGCAACGCTTGGAACTGCTACGTCCGCTGATCATGTCGAGCTGCTTTTCCGTTATACGGATGAACTGGTTTTTTGTTTCGACGGAGATTCTGCGGGACAGAAGGCTGCCTGGAAAGCGCTCGAAGCAAGCCTTTCGTTCTTACGGGACGGACGGCAAATCCGATTTCTGGTTTTGCCGGAGGGGCAAGATCCTGATTCCTTGGTCCGATCGGAGGGTGCGGATGCTTTCCTAAACCGTCTCGATACCGCGTTACCTTTCTCTGACTATTTCTTCAGGTGTTTGGTGCGTCGGCTTGATTTAGGCACCTTAGAGGGACGCGCCGCTTTGATTAACAAAGCCAAACCATTGATTGGTAAGTTACCTGCTGGTGTTTTTCGTGAGATGATCGACAAACGTCTGGAGGAACTTGCGGGGCATGGGGTAGTCGAACCATCCGATAAATCGGCTAAGCTTGTAGGGCCGTCGGAATCAAGGGTTGCATCCGTAAGAGGT
Organism: Methylocaldum sp.; assembly: GCF_039794385.1. Taxonomy (NCBI): domain Bacteria; kingdom Pseudomonadati; phylum Pseudomonadota; class Gammaproteobacteria; order Methylococcales; family Methylococcaceae; genus Methylocaldum; species Methylocaldum sp. The sequence goes on from NZ_JBDIVO010000162.1 coordinate 2,680, forward strand.
CGAGTGCAGCCCTCTGCATCACGTATCCTTTTGGCGCTTCTGGTCCAGAATCCAGAACTTGCGGCCATGGTTGGGGCTGACCTGCGTAGTAAGCTGCGTACGGTTAATAAGAATGGATACTTAATCGAAAAGGTGCTCCGGATTCTGGATGAAAATCCGGGTTCGACTAGCGGCGGCATCCTGGAGCATTTTCGCGGTGCGCCGGAGGAAAATTTTATCGCCAACCTCATAGAGTGGGATACTTTGTTGCCCAAGGAAGGTATACGAGCTGAGTTCTCAGATGCTTTAATGCGTTTCAGTCATCAGCTCAAGCGGGAGCGTTTGGATGAGCTCATCAAGAAATCGAAAAAAATGCAGCTCAGTTCCGAAGAGCGGGAGGAAATGCGAGTGCTCATGAGTCAATGAGGCCGGTAATTTAAGTTTCCTGTTTTCTCAAACTTTTAATATACTGTATTGTTTTGCGGGCATACAGCAGTCGCGGGTCAGTTGATGAATCTGGAACAACAGCAATCTCAGCTTAAAGAGCTTATCGCCAAAGGTAAAATGCAAGGTTACCTCACTTTTTCCGAGGTGAATGACCACTTACCCAGCGATATCGTCGATCCGGAGCAGATGGAAGACATCATCTGCATGATCAATGATATGGGAATTGAGGTGCACGAGGATGTGCCGGATGCAGATTTGATTCCCGAACCTGCCGTTGTTACCGAGGAAGATGAGGACGAAGCGGCGGAAGTCGCTGCGGCACTTGCTTCCTCCGTTGATGCCGAATTGGGCAGGACCACAGATCCCGTACGTATGTACATGCGTGAGATGGGAACGGTCGAGCTGCTGACCCGCGAAGGTGAGCTGAGCATCGCCAAGCGCATCGAGGAAGGACTGAACCAAGCGGCGAATGAGTTGGTTCGTTTTCCAGCTGCGATGGATCATTTTATCAGGGCCTTCGATGCTGTCGAAAAAGGAGAGGCTCGGTTGTCGGACTTGATTTCCGACTTTTTCGATCCGGCAGCCCAGTCGGAAGAGGTCTTGCTGGATGAAGAGGCCGACACCGAAATTCTCGATGAAACCGAGAGTGGGCCTGACCCGGAACTCGTTAGAGAGAAGCTCGAGCTTTTCAACAAGCAGCACAAAGCTGCTGTCAATGCACATCACAAGCACGGTTATCACCATGAACGTACGCAGAAAGCGTTCGACTCTCTTGCGGAAAGTTTCATGGAGTTCAAGAAAACGCCCCAGTTTTTCAAGGAGTTGACCGATCTGTTGCACAGTGCGGTCGAGAAGATTCGGGAGCAGGAGCGGATTATTCAGGATATCTGCGTCGTCAAAGCAAAAATGCCGCGCGCAGAATTCATCGCCTCTTTCGCCGGTAACGAAAGCAATCCCGATTGGTTTCAGAAACTGTTGGGGGCGCGCTATGGTGAGATATTGGCTTCTTATGCCGACGAGGTGAGGCGTGCGCAAAGCAAACTGGCGCAGATAGAAAAAGATAATCAACTGTCGATCGCCGATATTAAAGAAATCAATCGGCGCGTCTCTGTTGGCGAGAGCCAGGCACGTCTCGCCAAAAAGGAGATGATCGAAGCCAATTTGCGTTTGGTCATTTCCATTGCCAAAAAATATACCAATCGGGGATTGCAGTTCCTCGATTTGATCCAGGAAGGAAACATCGGCCTAATGAAGGCGGTCGATAAATTCGAATATCGACGCGGTTACAAGTTTTCCACCTATGCGACGTGGTGGATTCGCCAGGCAATTACGCGTTCGATTGCCGATCAGGCGCGCACCATCCGAATTCCGGTGCACATGATCGAGACGATCAATAAACTGAACCGTATCTCGCGTCAGATGTTGCAGGAAATGGGACGGGAAGCGACGCCGGAAGAACTGGCGGTCCGCATGGATATGCCCGAAGATAAGGTTCGCAAGGTTCTAAAGATCGCCAAGGAACCCATTTCCATGGAAACCCCCATCGGCGATGATGAGGACTCGCATTTGGGTGATTTCATCGAGGATTCTCGGGTGATGTCTCCGATCGAGCATGCGACCGTCGCAAGCTTGCGCGAAACGACTCAGCAAGTGTTGGCCGGATTGACGGCTAGAGAAGCGAAAGTCTTGCGGATGCGTTTCGGAATTGATATGAATACCGACCACACCTTGGAAGAAGTGGGCAAGCAGTTCGACGTGACCCGCGAGCGTATTCGTCAGATCGAAGCCAAGGCATTGCGCAAACTCCGTCATCCTTCTCGTTCCGAGCAACTACGCAGTTTCCTTGACATGGATTAACGACCAGTTCTCGGGCCCTTAGCTCAGTTGGTTAGAGCAGGGGACTCATAATCCCTTGGTCCAAGGTTCAAGTCCTTGAGGGCCCACCAAGTAAAACAAAGGCTTACGCGGATTCGCCCGGTAAGCCTTTTTTCATGGTAGACGCGTGGTAGACGGTAGACGAAAAATCGACGTCTTCGCCAGGGGCATTTGACGGCCATTTGATTTCGTCACGGAAACAAAAAACCCGGCCAAGGTTTCCCCGGCCGGGTTCCGCTGCTATTGGCCATTAATCACGCCGCTCACGGCGATCGGCATTGGTCGATCAGAAGCCCGGCCCGTTCAACTCTCAGCCGCACGTCGTTCAGGATCAGGTAAGCCCCGGTCGATCCGGGCTCCGTGGCGATCGATTCGCAGCCTAGCGCGACTTGAATCGTTTCCAGGATATGCCCGGCTTGGTCCAGGAGCTCGCGGGCGTCGTTCAGGTTCTGCCGTTCCATACGCGCCCCTCATCCGCCGATGACCGGAGAGACCGGCCCACGTTCCAGCGTTTCCCGCACGCAACTCAGGTCGTTCCCGATCGACTCGGACCAATACAGAACCTGATCGGCCAGTCCCTGAACCGTCGGATCGTCCGACAAACGGCGAATGCTGCGGGCCAGCGCCATCAGGTGACCGCATTCGATTTCGCTGATCCCGATCACCTCAATCATCTGCTCGCGGTCCATGAATGCCGCGCGGTTTTGTCCGTGAATAGCCATGATTGTGCCTCCTCACCTGTATTGCCGCGAAACCTGCACGACCGTCGCTAGACGGTCCATTCCAGGCGCCCACGGTGCCAGCTTGAAGCCGGCCGGATTTTCGGCGCGAACGGCCACGATGTCGCCCTCGTCGGGCGGAACGTCGTCGAGCCGCACGCAGTCGCCCCGCCTGATACATGGGGCGAACTCGTCGGTCTCGACGCGCCAGAATCGGGCGGTCAGGTCGGTCGGGGTGTTATGATGCTGATTAGCCATGATTGCAACCTCCGTACAGGTTTGTGGTTGTGGTTAGGGTCGGCGTGGTGTGGCTGCACCATGTCGGCCCGCTCTCGTAATGCAATGTGTTACCATTGGCGTTAATTACCGTATCAGAGAGTAACGCTAATGGCAATACAAGAAAAACGACTGAAAACCGAATCCATCAACGTCCGGGTGAAACCGGAAATCAAAAGACTCGCCGAGGAATTGGCGGAACGTGAAAATCGGACTCTATCCAACTGGGTCGAGTCGCTGATTCTGCGCGAAGCGGAAAAGGCGGGGATCCGGCCGAAGCGCGGCCCCGGAAGCACACGATGACGTTTTTTTATCCTGCCGATGGCTTCCAGTCGTGCCCACTCTGCGGCGGAAAGGTTCCGGCCAGTTCCCGCTATCCTCGCGCCCTATGCGTCCAATGCGCCAGCGAAGCCACGGACGAGAACGGCCGCCGGCTAACCTTCGGTAATGTTGACGCGACTGGCGGGCTCCAGGTGCGCTACGCAGACACCGGCGAGACTCGGAATCGACCGTTTTGCTATGTCAGGGGCGTTAAATGCCTCGCGGAAGAGGGGCGTTTTGGAGGGTATGTGATTCAGCCGATTGAAACCCATTTCAAACTCTCGCCGGGTTGCTGGTACGGATGGCAGATGACGCCGGGCTATCTGGATGACGGGCGGCCCTACTGCTCGCCAATTCTCGTGCGGTCGGTTCGCCGGGTCGGGCGTCGATCGGATCGGTTGCACGTGCGGTTCTGGAACGTGCTCTATGCCGAAGGGGTCCAGGATATCGAAAAACGGCTGCACGTGCTCGAACGGGCTTCCGACCGTCTGACCGCCGCGATTGATCCCGGACGCGGCCCGGATCGCCGCGCCGTCATCAGGGAAATATCGTTTGAATGGATAGAACGGCAATGCCCGAACATCTTGCGGGCATTCCCGGTGTCCCGCTGCTCGCCGGCCGCTCAAGGGTCGGTCTCGGCCTACCTTGCCGAAGTGTTTCTCTGCTCAGGATCGCCCGGATAACCGGGCAATCATCCGATCGATCTCCCGAACCATCGCCGTGCTGGTCCGTTCGACCTCGCTCCCGGCCGGATCGCGCCGCCAGGGTTTCGCGTCGGCCGGTTCTTGCGCTTGCGGGGCGGCCACGGGCTCGTTTTCGACCGGGGTCGGTAGGGTAGTACCGGGTTCCGGCGTTTCGTGCTCCAGCGCCGCCCGGTGCTCGCCTGTCGCGGGCTCCGAGTCGCTGGGCAGCAGCGGGTTTTCGGCGATCGGCGAGACATAGCCGCCGGGGTCACGCTCGAACCGCCGCAACTCCCGCGCCGCCCGTTGCATGAACGCCTGTTCCGTCTCGCCGGCCTTCCGGTGCAACTCCAGCGCCGTCGGCGATCCGATCAGCCGGCCGTGTATCCGGTAGCATTCCGGCCGATCCTCGAACCGGCCGACGATGCGCCGAACGATCAGCCGCGCCTCGGGGCGCCGGCCGGCTTCGGCTTCCAACTTGGTAATGCGCTTTCTAAGATTCACGTCGGTTCCTCTCCTGCTGTAGTTCCAGCTCCGCGACGCGCCGCTCCAGGTCGCCGACCTCGATCAGCTTGCCGAGGGTAGCCAGGGTATAAGTCATTTTCGCTCCGTCGCTCGGATCGAGCCGCCCGTTGCGCATATCCCGGTACAGCCGCGCCATTTCCCGTTGAACGTCCCGCAGCGTCGCCAATTTGATCCGGCGTTGCCGGAGACGGGGAGGGTTCGCCGGCAAATACTCCTGTCGCGGGTCGTCGGGCGGCGTTGATTGGCTCATAACGCGCGGTTTAGGCGGCCTTTACGTCAGACTTTGAGCCCCTTTTTGCGCCATTGGGCAAGCATCGGTTCGGGGTCGATCGGCAGCTTCAGCAGCGTCGCCTTATCGATCAGCGGCCGGCCGTTGAATCCTGGGAGGCTGAGGAATCCGTAAATCGGGGTCGTCTGGTGCCGGTTCTGCGACTGAATTCGGCTGATTTGCATGAATCGTGCGTAGGCGTCGATCAGGTCGTTCGCGGCCTTGACGTAATCGAGTTGGGCGCGCTGTTCCTGTAGGGTAACGAAGCAGCGGAAGGTTTCCCGGAATTCGGCCTCGGCTGCCGCAAGCTTGTCGTCGGCCGCCGCAAGCTTGCGGGCGAGCCCTTCGTTCCGGATTCGGTCCCGCTCGGCCGTTTTTCGAGCCTCCGAGATTTCGGACTCAAGCCGGTCGATGTTTTCGACCAAAGCGGTCAGATACTCGGCGCCCACCGGCGTTCCTGCGGCCTCGTCGGCCAGGATGTCACCGTACTGCCGTTTGAGCGCGGCGAGTTCCGATTCGCGGGCGGACAGGTCGATTCCGGCTTGCTGCCCGATCAGGGCGGCCAATCGATCCCGCTCGGCCTGCGCCTCGTCGCGCGCCTGTTGAGCCCGCAAAATATCGTCAAGGGTCGTGTCCGGAACCGTTTTCATATCGCCCTCGATGGCGAGAATTTCCGAATTCAGGCGGGAAACCGCAGCCTCGGCTTCGGCTGCGCCCTCGGTCGCCTTTCGGAACGCGGCTTGCAGTCGCTCGTATTCGGCTCGGGTTTCATCGTCCGGGTATTCGCCGGCATTCTCCAGGTTCTGGATTGTCCGCTCCAGGGCGTCCAGCCGGCGGCCGAGTTCCATTTCCTCCCGGCGTAGCTGTTCGGCCCGGTCCGTGGCCTCAACGTAGGCGCGACGGGTCTCGTCGAGCCTGGTTCTGATTTCGTGACGGATTGATACGCGATTGGTGACGGCGTTCATGGGTCGTGTTTCTCCGTGGGTCTGGTGAATGAATCGTGGATCAGCCGGCTACGGCGTTGCGGATCAGGCAGCCGAGCTCCGGTGAAACGAGGAATTCCTCGACGTACTCGCCGACGCGGATCACGTGCGCGCCCCGAACGGATCGGTTCGGGTCCTCGTAGCTGAACGCGAAGCGCTCGCCCCATGCGGCCGTTGCACCCCAGCGGTTCGGGTTTCCGGGCTGGCCCATGTAGAGAAACGCCGCATGCGGTCCCCATAACCGGGTCAAGCTCGCCGCTTTGCCCTTCTTCGCCGTGTTGTGCCAGGCGTCGCCGACGATGATTTTGTCGATCTCCAGCACCCGCGCGACGTCGTCAGGTCCGACAACTCCCGCGTCAGCTGTCCCCCAGTAAACGGCCTCGACGACCTTCGGGTGCAGTTTTAGCTTGGTCCAGGTTCGCCGGCCGAGTACGGCGATATTCGGCCGCATGATGCAACTATCCAGGGCGTCCATGATGGCTGCAATCGGGTCGCTGGTCCGGTCGTTCCATTGGCTGGCGCCGGCGAGTGTCTGGACGTTGCTGGGCGGATAGCTGGTACTGCCAAACACCAGATTCGCAACGCGCCGCTCTCGGTCCAGCAAAATCAAATCCGTAGTGTCTCTGACCGCTTTCCGCTTCATTTCGTCAGGGTCCAGTGCGTTCGCCAGGTCGTGCCAAGGAATAACGTGCTCCAGCGCGGCGCCGTGAACCGCGTCCACGATTTCGCCGGCCGTGAACGAAACTTCGTTCGGCTTGCCCTTGCGCCCAACGCGAGTCTCCAGCCGCGCCAGCAGCTCGCCCGCGTTCGCCGTCAAATATTTGAACTCCATACTGGCGACGGGAATCCGCGGTAGAACCTCGTCGGCGATGAACCGATCGTTGCGGTATTCCCGCGCGACGTTCGTCAACTCGGGACTGATCGGATACGGGGTATCGGCGAAGTCGAGGGTGCCGGCGCCGGCGCCCTCGTAATCGGTCGTGAATTCAAGGGTCTGCATGATGGTTGCCTCGTGGTGGGTCAAATCAGAATGGAATGTCGTCGTTAAATCCAGGCTCGCCATACGCGGCGGCCCAGTCCCTCGTTCCGTGTCCGCTGTTCTGGCGTGCCTTGGGCTTTTCCTGGTCGCTCCGCTTGCCGGCGGGTCTTGCCGCGCGACTTGAATGGAGCGCATCGACCAGCAGACTCCAGCTCTCACGTTCCTGTCCGTCGTTTCCGGCGTACCTGCCTCGGGTAAGCTTGCCCATAGCCGCGACC
>NZ_JBDIVO010000163.1:0-9991 GCF_039794385.1 Methylocaldum sp.
CCGAGCGTAAACAGGCCGAACAGACGCTGGCAGCGAGCGAACGGCGGTTCAAGCTGCTAGCCGAAACGTCGGCGCGGCTATTGGCTACCGATGAGCCGCATACGATTATCGAGGATCTTTGCCTCGCCGTAATGCGCCAACTCGGCTGCGAATGCTTTTTCAATTTTCTGCTCGACGACGCCAAAGGACGATTCCGCCTGAGTGCTTCCGCCGGCTTGTCGGCCGAGGAGATTCGCGATCTCGAGTGGCTCGATTGCAACGTGATCGCCTGCGGCTGCTTCGCGGGCGACGGTGAATATGTTGCCGCCGAAAACGTTCGTCATCACGGCGGACTATGTGCTGCCCGTGTCCGAAGCTACGGTATTCAAGCCTACGCCTGCCATCCTCTGCTGGTACAGGGACGCGTCATCGGAATCCTGTCATTCGGCACCAAGACCCGCCCAGTATTTACCGCCGAAGAACTGAATCTGATGAAATCGGTCACCGACCAGGTGGCGATAGCCATGCAGCGGGTTCTCGACCGGCGTTCTCTGCGGGCAAGCGAAGCGCGTTTCCGCACGATCGTGCAGGCCGTCCCGAGCCTTACGTTGGAAAGCGACGCGGAAGGCAACAATACCTTCGTAAGCGAGCAATGGTGCTCTTATACCGGACTGTCCCCGGAACAGAGCGCGGGGCAAGGCTGGCTATCGGCGCTGCATCCCGACGATATCGCGAAGGTTTTGGCCCGGTGGAACAAAGCGGCACGAACCGGCACGTCGTTCGAGAGCCAGTATCGTCTGAGGTCGGCCGACGGCTCGTACAGGTGGTTTATCGCCCGCGCCCTGCCGGATCGCGATGCCGATGGGAAAATCGTCCGCTGGACCGGTTCGCTCACGGATATCGACGATTTGGTACGGACCGAGGAAGCTCTGCGAGCCAGTGAAGCCCGAGCACTCGCAGCCAACGTCCAGATGCGGGCCATCATGCAGACGGCGCGAGTCGCCATCTGCGTCGCCCATGACCCGGAGTGCCGGCTGATCACGGGCAACGTTCAGGCGCATCAATTGCTGGGCGTACCGGAAGGCGAAAATTTATCGGCCGTGCCGGACACGAACGGCGCCGCTCTTTACCGTTTCTTCAACAACGGACGGGAGGTTCCCGCTCAGGATCTCCCCATGTGCCGAGTCTTGAAGACGGGCGAAGTCGTGGAGGACGTGGAACTGGAAATAGTCCGCGCCGACGGCACACGCCGGTTCGTCCTGAGCGCGGCCGCACCGCTATATGACAACACCGGCCGCGTGCAGGGCGCCACGGCCACTTTCCTGGACATCACCGAACGCAAGCAGATCGAGATCGAACGCCAGAAATTTGTTTCCTTCGCCGATCAGAGCACGGAATTTATCGGCATGTGCGACCTGGACTTCCAGCCGTTCTACGTCAACGAGGCCGGTCGGCGCCTGGTTGGACTGGATAGCCTGGAGCAGGCGTGCCGAACGCCGGTGAAGGAGTTCGTCTTTCCGGAAGACCAAGAATTCGTTTATGAAGAATTCTTCCCGCGCGTGCTGCGTGAAGGCCGTGCCGAGGTGGAGATCCGCTTTCGCCATTTTAAAACCGGCGCTACGCTTTGGATGGTTTGCAACGTGTTCTATATCCGGGATACGAACGGCGAACCGGTGGGATTCGCGACGGTGAGCCACGACATTACCGAGCGTAAACAGGCCCAGCAGGCATTGGCGGCAGCGAACGACCGCTTGGCGGCCGATTTGGAGGCTATGACGAGACTGCAAGCGGTCGGTGCGCTCTTCGTACGGGAGGACGGGCTGCCGGTTGTACTCGATCAGATCGTGGAAACGGCTATGGCCATCGCAGGCGCAGATCGCGGCCACATTCAACTGGTCGACATGCCGTCCGGCTCTCTCCGGATCGTTGCTCAGCGAGGCTTCGGGCCGGCCTACGTCGATTTCTGGCAAAGTGCCCATGCCGGGCCGGGGCCCTGGGGCGCTACGATGGAATGGGGAAAGCGCGTGATCGTGGAGGACGTTACCCGAAGTCTTATCTTTAACGACGCGCGGGAGCTTCAGGAGATCCTGAACGCAGGGGTACGCGCGATCCACTGCACCCCACTGCTGAGCCGCGGCGGCCGATTGTTCGGCGTGCTTTCGACCCACTACGGAACACCCCACTGGCCGGACGAGCGGGCATTGCGCCTGCTCGACCTGTTGGCGCGTCAAACCGCGGATATTATCGAACGAGCCCAGACCGAGACCGCTCTCAAAGAGGCCGATCTTCGCAAGAATGAATTCATCGCCATGCTGGGCCATGAGCTGAGAAATCCGCTCGCCCCGATCCGCAACGCGGCTCATTTGATACGCAAGTTCGCCCCGCCGAACCCGAGGATGCAATGGGCGCAGGAAGTCATCAACCGGCAAGTGGATCACCTGACCCGGCTGGTGGACGACCTTCTGGATGTCTCACGGATCGTTCAGGGCAAATTGAAGCTTCAGAAAACGCCGGTGGATCTCACCGCCCTTCTTCATCAAACCATGGAGGCCACTAAACCGCAGCTCGATGCCCGCCGCCATCTGCTTACCGCGGCCCTGCCGAAATATCCCTTATGGTTCGAGGCCGATCCGGTGCGCTTGACGCAAATGGTTTCGAACTTGCTGGATAATGCCAACAAATATACCCCCGCGGGGGGACGGATCTGGCTCGGCGTGGATCATACGGGTAACGAGGTCGCGATTTCGGTGCGCGACAACGGCGAAGGTATCCCCAGCGCGCTGCTGCCGCATCTTTTCGACGTGTTCACCCAATCGGAACGGACGCTGGATCGCGCTCAGGGCGGGTTGGGTCTCGGATTGACCATCGTACAGAAGATCGCGGAATTGCACGGAGGGCGGGTGGAGGTAAAAAGCGAAGGCCCCGGCAAGGGCAGCGAATTCATCGTGCGGCTGCCGCTCGGCGACTGCAAAGCGGAGACGGAAGCGAAGCCGGCGTGTAACGTACAGAGCGCTTGATGGCCGGCTGCCGCAGAGCAGGACGTCCCTCAAGGACTCTCGGCTTGGGGACGTTAAGCGGCTGCCGTCAGTACTACGCCTCGATAACCAACATCACATTGTTCGTCACGACCCAGCTGTAAAAGGCAACGGACGAGGTCAGGGTCGCCTTGATCCAGCGGCTTCTCGCCTTATGCCGGTCGCTGAATAAAAACGCGATGAACGCTAGGCCCGCGGCCTTGATCAGGACGATCGAATATCCGAGCCCCACCAGTTCGGCGGAAAAATTGAGAACAGGATTCGCTTCTTCCAAACCGGAAAAGCTCAGCCCGAAGTAAGTCACTATTCCATCTGCGACTTGCAAGAGTGCGAACAGGATTATCAATATGGCGTACATACAACGGCTCCAAAGTTTCGACACGGAATGCCGGTCCTCGGCATTGCCACGCACTAAAAGATCATCCAACGGCGAAATATCGTCTCTTCCAGTATGGAAAAATGACAGGCGTTATGCCTTCGACCCTTTCTGTCCCGATTAATGCAAGTCGCGTTCCATAAGGCCGGATGAATTGATGGCGGAAAACGCATCAAGAATCGCGGGTCTGCCTCCCGACAATATTAGCCCGCATTTCTCTGTTCTCCTGCCGCGCGGTCCGTACGATGCCCTGGCTGCGGCGAAATGTGAGAAATAGGGCTTAGAAGTAGAGCATAGCAGAAGAATATCATCGAATGCTAATAGCATTAAATTGGTGCATTGGCGGATATTCATCGACCGAGACGGTGATTGATTCAGCCACCCGACCGCTTGACGGTCCAGCCCTGTTTGGACAGGTCTTCTACGACCCGTTCGCGATGGTCTCCCTGAATCTCGATGACGCCGTCCTTGACGGTCCCGCCGGAACCGCAGCGCTGCTTGAGCTGTTTGCCCAAGTTTTCAAGACCCGTGGCGTCCAGCGGAACCCCCGTGATTACCGTCACGCCCTTGCCTTTGCGTCCCTTGGTTTCCAGGCGCACCCGCACGATGCCGTCCGATTTCGGTGCCGGCGGGTCTTTCTTGCAACGGCATTCGGCGACGGGTTTGCGACAGGCCGGGCACATCCGTCCAAATTCGGTGGAATATACGAGACCGCCGTTTGCCGGGTGTTTTCGTGAACTCATAGTGTTATTCGATTATGACCGAATGCTCGGACGCTAGGGCAACTCATTTCCGACTAGCGACCAATAGGCATTTCCCTTACCCGCCGCGACCCAGAGAACAACTTTCCGGCAAAGTGCGGAATTCGTCAACCGCGCCCGGGCGTTTTTGGCCAACGGCTGCGGCGGCGCTTTTCTGATGCATGTAGTTCCGTTCGGGATACCAGCTTGAAAGTTTATCCACTGTCAAGACTTGACAGGAACTTCAGCAAGCGGCGACTTATCACTGCTCCCCGTAAATTATTAATTCATTATTTCGTAATAAATTAAAACCTCAGAATCAACTACTTACGTTTTATCTTGCTGCGAAACCAGGACCTGAAAAAAACCTAGCCAGGCTAACTTAAAGCCCCGTGAGATCAGGTCCCGTCCGTTTTACCCCCACACTTATCCACAAGGTTGTCCACGGAATCTGTGGATAGTCAAAAAAGCCGCACGCCGGCCTCTCGCAACAATAACCCTTCTCCTAACACCAATTTCACCGCCTGTTCGCGGGTTCTTTGGTATACGTTCCTTTCGGTAACTTTTGCATTCAACACCTCCATCGAATAGTTTGAAACTTTGGTGTCCTCTTTTTCCGGCTTACCTCACATCGATTCAAGCTTGCTGATGCGCAGCCAATAACCGCTCGACAGCCTCGATCTGCTCAGGATTTCCGAGCAGGCCGATGCGGTCCCCCGGAAGAAATACGGTCTGGGTGGACGGGTTCACCACGAGTTCGTTCTTGCGTTTGATGGCCACCACGTTTGCGCCGGTGCGCGCCCGGAACGCAGCTTCGCCCAGTGTCTGCCCTACCATTGGGCTTTCCGCGGGTATTTTTCGCCAGGAAATGTCGATCAACTCGTGGGCATCGAGCAAGTCTCTCAGCAGCGCGTGCTCGCCGTGTGCCTTGACCAGCGCATCGTAGTGCTCGCGCCGAACCGTGTCCGCGTAATGCCGCACTTCATGCAACGGAAACCCCAGCTGCAACAAGGTGTGCCGGATCACCTGCAAACTGCCTTCGAGCTCCGGATGGATCACCAGTTGCGCACCCAAGTCGGAAAGCCGTTTGACGCCGGCCCGGGTTGCGGCGCGAGCGATGATCGGAAGGTCCGGGGCGATGTCCCGGGCTGCCGCAACCGTCAGTTCGGTGGCGGCTTCCTCGGACAAGGTCACCACGAGCAGACGGGCCCGGTGCAGCGCGGCGTGAGTCAGAATGTCGGAATTGGCGGTATCGCCCAAAAGCGTGGGAATGCCCCTTTTCGACAACCGTTCGATCCGGTGGATGCGGGAATCGATCACCAAATAAGGAATCCCCAGTTCGCCCATGATATCGACGATGTGCGAACCGACCCGCCCGTAGCCGACCACCACCACATGATCGGCCACGGAGTCCTCCACCGGCGTCTGCGTCGAGCCGTGCCGATTCAGCCATCGCCACAGTGGCCGGATGGCCCGCAAACTGCGCTGCAGCGGGTCGACTGCGTGCAGCATGAGCGGATTGACGACGATGGATAGCAATGCAGCCGCCAGAATCGTCGAATGTTGCCCCTCGTCGAGAAACCCGAGGCGCAGCCCGGTCTGATCCAGAATGAAGGAAAATTCGCCGATCTGACACGAGCCCGCCGCCACGACGAGAGCGGTGCGGGCCGGTCGAGGGAACGGCAAGACCCAAAGCCCCGAGACGATGAACTTTCCGATGACCACCAGACCGGTGAGAATGAGGACCGGTTCGAGGTGCTGCACCAGAAAGCCCGGATCCAGAAGCATGCCGACGGATACGAAGAACAGGACGGAAAAGGCCTCCCGGAACGGCAGCAGATCGGATGTGATGCGATGACTGAGCGGCGATTCGCTGACCACCGCGCCCGCGACGAAAGCGCCCAATGCCAACGAAACGCCGAACAACTGCGAGGCGCCCAAGGCGATTCCCAAAGAGATCGCCAGGATGGCCAAAACGAAGAGTTCACGGGAGCGGGTATGGGCCACCCGCAGCAACAGCCAGGGAATGAAGCGCGTGCCCACGAACAACATGAACACGAGAAAGCCTAAAGCGGACAGCAAAGCCAGGCCGAGGGTGTTCCAATTTATGGATTCTCCGGTGTCAGCCAGGTTAGGCATGATCATGATGATCAGAACGGTGGCGATGTCCTCCATGACCCGCCAGCCGACCGCGACCTGTCCGTCCGGGGTATTCAGCCAGCCGCGGTCCATGAAGCCGCGCAGCATGACGATGGTGCTGGCGATGGACAGCACGAAACCCAACACCAACCCCGCCATGGGCGTCCAGCCCCAGAGCTGGCTGAGCCCGAACCCCAAAGCCAGCATGGTCAGCATTTGCCCCAGCGTGCCCACGACGGCGATGTCGCGCACTTTCCACAGATCCGCGAAGGAAAAATGAAGGCCCACGCCGAACATCAGAAAGACGATGCCCAATTCGGCCAATTGGTTGATGGTTTCGGGATCGGCTAAATACCCTGGCGTAAAAGGACCAATGACGACGCCCGCCAACAAATAACCCACGATGGGCGGCAGGCCTATGCGTTGAACGATCAGCCCGCCCAGAAACGCGAAGCTCAGCGTAGCGGCGATATTTTCAAGCAAACTCAGACTGTGCATATGTGGGGATATAGGCGATCAACGGATTTGCCTCATGCCAGTCATCGCGCAAGGGGAACTTTCGCGCGGTCTGAAAAATTCGACCTGCGGCGGCGATACCCCGCTCCATCTGCCGAACCGTTCGGAACGGCTACTGCTTGGAGCTCGCACGGGGTTGGTTGCGATGCCATCCTCGCCCTCGGCCAGGACATCACGACTGGGTTAGTGTACCGAAAAGTGACAGGTACTCGTGCGACGATCCGCAAAAATCGGCGAAGTGCCTGCAAGAGCCGTCGAGCAGACCACGGGAGACGAACACATTTACCGAACTAGTCCCTTCCCGCCCCAAACAGGGGCACAACAGCACCTTATGCGAGCGGATCGACCGCCGATTTGGTCTAATGATTGCCGAAGGCGACCGATCGGCTGTCGCCTCATTGCAAGCTAGATCAAGAGGAAGAGTCGAATTATGGACAACACCGGATTAGCTTCGCCTCCGAGGCCCCGTGAACCGGCGCAGCCGGGCGATGCCTTCGAGAGCATCGATCGCCTGCGCATTCTCTCGCCACGACGGAAATCGACGGCGGCTCGCTCGCTCGATGAACTGGTAGAGGAGCAGCTCGCCCATTTCGGCATCGATCCCCAAACGACTTTCGGCCAAACGCTGGCACGCGTGTCGCGGCGGATGTACGAGAGCTGCGCCGATATCGACCGGCTTTGGGTCGAAACCGCGGAGACTGTCCAAAGCCTGGATCGTTCCGACCGGATCGCCTATTTCAACGCGAAAAAGTTCCTCTCGTTTCAACTGGCGAAATTGCTCGACAACTTGCAGCGCCCTAACCGGCGCTGTTACCAGAGCCTGAATTACAGTACCGCGACGACCGCCAGCAAAGGACCTTACAGCGTCTTCGACAACGTTCCCGCGATTTTCTCCGCGAATCCGGTCATTACCCGCACGGCGACGTACGTCTACGCCTGCGCCGAGTGGATAGAAGACGCCTTCCAGGGCAAGGAGCGGCTTCTGGAAATCTATTCGCGACTGCTTAACCCGACATCGATCGCATTGGCCCATCACATCGTCGATCTTGAAGCCGGACCTTATGCTAACGAGTATTTCGCCTGGAACTTCAACAGCGGAATGGCCGCCATCGACGGAGTGCTGTCGCACGTTCTCGGACGCGACGACATTCTGATCACCAGCCGTAATGTCTACGGCGGCACTCATCAGCTCATCCACCACTGGTTCGCTAAATCTGCGAACCTGGAAATCGCCGTCGAAACCTTCGACGGCTATACCGTCGACGATTTCCTGAAAGCCTGGCAGCGTGCTCTCGCCGGATACGCCGACCGTTTCTCGGCCGGGCGGCGCGCCTACGTCTACCTCGAATCGCCGTGCAACCC
Source organism: Methylocaldum sp. (assembly GCF_039794385.1). NCBI lineage: Bacteria > Pseudomonadati > Pseudomonadota > Gammaproteobacteria > Methylococcales > Methylococcaceae > Methylocaldum > Methylocaldum sp. The sequence continues at coordinate 8,148 of NZ_JBDIVO010000163.1, forward strand.
GCACGGCTATGTGCTGGACGTGCCGGCCATTTGCCGGGAAGCCCACCGGCTCGGACTGCGCGTCATCCTCGATTCCACCGTCGGCACACCCTTCCTCTACACCCCGCTGCAGCGCAAAGATCGCGCGGAGCGCCCGGATTTCGTCATCCACAGCTATACCAAGGATCTTTCCGGCAGCGGCTCGGTCATCGCCGGCGTCGTCATCGGGCGCAACGAAGACATGTTCACCCCCAAAGGCGATTCGATGAACGGCGTCCCGTGGAACGAAACCCTGTTCTGGAACGTGTATTACGTCAAGGGCGCGTTTCTCAACGCCGATGCCGCTTTCGACGTACTCCAGGGACTGCGTACGCTGGATGTGCGCATGCTCAAGAAATGCATCAACACGCAGATACTCGCGCGGTTCTTGGCCGCCCATCCGAATATCACGGTCCACTGCAATGCGCTGCCCGACAATCCCAACCGCTTAATCATGAAGAGGACCGCGACGCTCGGGCTGCCCGCACCGCTGTTCACCCTGGATATGGGCGATTTGCCTCGGGAAGCTTTCCAGCGGTTCTTCGACAACCTCTCGCCGACTTTCGGCCATATGATCAGCCTCGGCCAGAGCAACACGATCGTGGCCTGTCCGGCCCTGACCACGCATTCGGAACTGGACGAAAAGGCGCTGCGCGAAGCCGGCATCTCGCCGACCACCATTCGCGTCGCCGTCGGCGACGAAGATCCGCTCGATCTGATCCTGCATTTGATCGGCACGGCCCGGCTGACGATCGACCCGGTCGTACCGGGTTTCTCCGAAGGCTTCGGATCCTGGGCGGCGGCGCGGGAGCTGGTTCGAACGACTTATCTGGATTCGCACCGGAAATATATCGAGGCGAAGACCGCTCAAAGCTCCGAGTGAAATATAATTCTAAGGAACTCCAGGCTTACGCGAGGCGCGAATCCATGAAAAAGCGGCTGGGCATGATGTGCTTGATTTGCGGGCTGACCGGGTGCGCCCACTCGTTGTCGGAGCCGACCGCAAGGTCCATTTATTTGCCCAGCGGCGAACCGGCCTATCAGATCACCTGCGAAGAGCGAGGGCTCGCGAAAGACAGCTGCTATCGGAAGGCCGGCGATCTCTGCGGGACGCGGGGATACGACGAAATCGGTTTAAACGACGAACGGCAGATGAATGAAATTTTCGATATGGTGACGGGAGCCATCCGGCAGGGAAAAACGGCGCCCATCGTCGAAAAAACGATCGTGATCCGGTGTAAACGGCCGTCGGCCGGAGCTCGCCTGTAGCGAAGGCGGTATATGTCGTGCATCCGCTAAAGCGGCGCACGGCTCCCACATTTTCCGGTCTGGTATAGCACTTCCTGGCTATAGTAGGTCGGGAATCCCTTCCCGACACCCTGGGTCGGCAAGCGGGCCTTGTCGGCAAAGGATTGCCGACCTGCGATCTGTTCGGCGCCTTCAGTCGCGGGCTGAAGCCCGCTCCCACATACCGTCTAACGCCCATCATTCTCTTCGTCCCGACGTCTCTGCCGAATGAGGCGGCGCGACATCGGTTTCGCCTGCTTGACCTCGATCACGCGATCGAGCTGAGGCGGCGCGCCTTGGCCAGTCTTCTGCTGGTACGCCAGGGAGTCCTGCCGGCTGCGAACGAGATAACCCGCGACCGCGCCGCCGGCAGCGGCGAACGTCAGCAAACCCACCGTCACCAACTCGATAGCCAAAAGGATCGCTCCAACGCTCAGGAGAGCGAAAAGTCCGAGGCCGAGTTTGATATTGGCCCTGCGGTTGGCACGGCTCACTTCGCGGACCAGCCGCTGATGAGTTTCCTCGAGCGTCGCCCGCTT
>NZ_JBDIVO010000164.1:0-9990 GCF_039794385.1 Methylocaldum sp.
GGACTGCATCAGCTGTAGTTCATGTTCCTATGTCTGTCCGTCGCGAATTCCCCTGGTGCATTACTTCAAATATGCGAGCGGGGAATTGATGGCGCGCCAACAGGCCCAGCAGAAAACCGAACAGACCAATCGCCTGGCCGAGGAGAAGCGGCTGCGGCTGGAAAGGGCCAAACAAGCGGCTGCTGCGCGCAAGGCGCAGGCTTCCGCCAAGGAGGATGCGTCATGAGCAAGGTATACCTGCCCGTCGCTCCATTAACCGGCGCCGACCATCCGGTGCAAGCCATCATGGCGCAGGTGGTATTGGCGCTGTTGCCGGCTACCGCGTTCGGCCTGTTTCTATTCGGCTGGCCGGCCCTTTATCTATTTTTGACGACTGTCTTGTCAGCGGTGCTGTTCGAAGCCGTTTGCCTGAAGTTGGCAGGCAAACCGGCTTCGCTTTTTTTGTTGGACGGTTCCGCACTGTTGACCGGGTGGTTGCTGGCTTTGAGCCTTCCTCCCTGGGCGCCCTGGTGGATAGGCGTGACCGGAGCGGGTCTCGCCATCATCGTCGGCAAGCAGATCTACGGCGGCATCGGCCAAAATCTGTTCAATCCGGCGATGCTCGCGCGTGTCGCCCTGCTGGTGTCGTTTCCGCTGGAAATGACGACCTGGGTCCAGCCTGCGCCTCTATTCTCCGAGCCGGCCCCCGGCCTGCTCCAGGCATTGGGAATCACCTTTGGCGGTGCCGGCATCGATGGTTTCGCCAGTGCGACCGTCATAGGCCATGCCAAGACCGAATTGTCTCAAGGCAAAACGCTAGTCGAGGCGTTTGCGAACGGGCAGTTCGGCCTGGCCGGAGCATGGCTGGGCTGGATTCCCGGCAGCCTTGGCGAAACCTCGGCCCTGCTGGTGGCGGTCGGCGGCGTATGGCTGCTTTGGAAGCGGATCATCACTTGGCACATCCCGGTAGCCTTGCTGGTCACCGTTGCCGGCCTCGCAACCATCTTCCACCTCATCGACGGCGATCGTTATCTCGGTCCGCTGTGGCACCTCGGAGCCGGCGGCGTGATGCTGGCCGCGTTCTTTATCGCAACCGATTACGTCACCTCGCCCGGCAGCCCAAAAGGGCAGCTGATTTTCGGTGCCGGCTGCGGGCTCTTGATCTTCGTCATCCGTACTTGGGGCGGGTTTCCCGAGGGCGTGGGCTTCGCCGTGCTGTTGATGAACGCGCTGACGCCGGTGATCGACTATTACGTCCGGCCACGCATCTACGGGCGCGATTACAAGGGCAAGCCCTTGAAATTGCCGGAGGGTAAAGAATGATCGCCTTGAATAAAGAGACGCTTCTGCAATTTGCACTCCTGCGATGGCAAAGACTGCGCCGAAAGTTCGATGATCTGGATGCGCTTCGGCAGCGTTTGGACTATCAGACCTATTTGCTGGCCGTTTGCGCCCTGGCTGCCAGTCTGCTCTTAGGGATAGGCGATCTGGTCACCAAAGAGGCGATCGCGGAGCGCCAGGCCGAAGATCTCCGGGCGACGCTGGGACAGGTGCTGCCGGAAGCGCTTTACGATAACGACGTGCTTGCAAGCCTGCGGGTGATTCCGTCGGCGGGAGAAGGGACCGGCCTCGATCAAACCGAGGTTTTCGTCGCCAAGAAAGGCGGCGAAGTCAGCGCCGTGGCGTTCAAGATGCTGGCTACCGGCGGCTATGCCGGCGACCTTACCCTGATGGTGGGCGTGGACCGCGACGGAAAAATCCTGGGCGTTCGGGTTATCTCGCATGCCGAGACGCCGGGCTTGGGCGATAAGGTCGAAACCTCCAAGTCCGGCTGGATTCTGGGGTTTAACGGCCGATCCCTGAGCAATACGTCCCCGCAAGGCTGGCGGGTCAAAAAGGACGGCGGCGACTTCGACCAATTCGCCGGCGCCACCATTACGCCGCGGGCGGTGGTCAAGGGCGTCGAAGGCGGGCTCAAATTCTTCGAGCGCCACCGCCAGGAGCTTTTAACGGCAACCGAGTAGCGGAGGAAAGCCGTCATGTCCGAATCCTTGAGCAGAATCGCCAAAGAAGGTTTGTGGAGCAACAACATCGTCTTCAGCCAGAGCATCGCTTTGTGCCCGCTCCTGGCGGTCACCGGCACGACCACCAACGGGCTCGGCATGGGGCTCGCCACGACCGCCGTCCTGATGGTATGCAATCTGTTGATTTCTTACGGCCGGCTGCTCATACCGTCGGAAATCCGAATTCCCGTCTTCGTGGCGCTGATCGCCATGGTCGTCACCCTGGTGGACATGCTGATGAACGCCTGGCTGCATGAATTGCACAAGGTGCTGGGGCTCTTTATTCCGCTGATCGTGACCAACTGCGCCATTCTCGGCCGGGCGGAAGCGTACGCTTCGCGCAAGCCGCCGGTTTACGCCCTGTTCGACGGGCTCATGATGGGGCTTGGGTTTACGCTGGCTCTGGTCGTCCTGGGCGCGGCTCGGGAAGTTAGCGGCTCGGGAACGCTGTTCGCCAATGCTTCCCTGCTGTTGGGGCAGGGGTTCGCCTGGCTGGAAACCACGCTGATCCCGGAGTATCGCGGATTCCTGCTGATGGCCTTGCCGCCGGGCGGTTTCCTGATGCTGGGTTTTATTCTTGCCGGAAAAAGATTGCTGGATAAGCGTTTGGCGCGCAGGCCGCTGCGAAACGCGGCGATCGAACAGCCTTTGGCCGAAAACGTCTAATTGGGTGAAGAGATATGCACGTCGGTGTATGTTACGCGGAAGCGGATCGCCAGGTATGGATGCGGCTGGAGGTCCCGGACAACAGCGTGGTGGAAGAAGCGATCCGCCGCTCGGGCATCTTGGAGTGCTTCCCGGAAATCGATCTGACCAGGCAAAAGGTCGGTATATTCGGCAAGCTGGTGAAGCTGGACAGTCCGATCAACGATGGAGACCGCATCGAAATTTACCGTCCCATCACGGCCGATCCGAAAACCGTCAAGCGTCGCCGCACCGCAAGCGATGACGACGATGACGATTGAGCGCGCCGCGCCTGGGTTACTTTTTCAATAACAATACAAACGGAGAACTTTCCCCGTGAAAGGCGACAGCAAGGTTATCGAATATCTCAACAAAGTCCTCACCAACGAATTGACCGCGATCAACCAGTATTTCCTGCACGCGCGGATGTTCAAGAACTGGGGGCTGCATAAACTCAACGAGAAGGAGTACCACGAATCCATCGACGAGATGAAGCATGCCGATCAGGTGATCGAACGCGTGCTATTCCTCGAAGGCCTGCCGAACCTCCAGGATTTGGGCAAGCTCAAGGTCGGCGAGCATACCGTGGAAATGCTGGAATGCGACTTGGCCCTGGAAATGGACGCCATTCCGCTGTTGCGCGAGGCCATCGCCTATTGCGAGCAGGTCAACGATTACGTGAGCCGTGAACTCCTCGAACACATTCTCGAAAGCGAGGAAGAACATGTCGACTGGCTGGAAACGCAATTGGGTCTGATCGCCAAGATCGGCATCCAGAATTACGAGCAGTCGATGATGTAAACGCTATCGCATGCGAAAGGCGAACTCGGGCGGTCGTTGACCGCCTTTTTTTGTCCGCTTTTAAACAAATTCCCATGAATGTTGGCTGCTTTGTATTTGTCCGGACATTCCCATACCGGCTGGCATGAATCTATCCACTTGAATATAAAGGCATATATGGATGGTACGCGGATTGCACTGTAAACCATCGGTACTAGGTTCAACGGATGTTTCGGCTCTGACGGTCAAGCCGCACGATGAGGAAGTGCCGCTATGCCCGCACTGAGACGGAACAGCGCGAATAGACAGACAGGAGCAAGCCATGCAGACAGTGCAGCATCAATCGGGTGCCGAGGGCGTCGACACGCACGCCGGAGCGGACGTAGACGAAATCATGCAAAAGGTCGCCGAGCATAAAGGCTGCGGGACCTCGGGAGGATCCGGGAAAGCCAGTTGCGGTTCCGGTGCGGGCGAAAACGACCTGCCACCCGAAATCTGGGAGAAGGTCAAAAATCATCCCTGTTACAGCGAGGAGGCCCACCACCATTACGCGCGCATGCACGTGGCGGTGGCTCCGGCCTGCAATATCCAATGCAATTACTGCAATCGAAAATACGATTGCGCCAATGAAAGCCGTCCGGGCGTGGTGAGCGAGAAACTCACTCCGGAACAGGCCGCGAAGAAGGTTCTGGCGGTGGCGTCCACCATTCCCCAGATGACCGTGCTCGGCATCGCCGGTCCCGGCGATCCTCTCGCCAATCCGGAGAAGACCTTCAAAACCTTCGAACTGATAGCCAAAACGGCGCCGGACATCAAGCTGTGCGTGTCCACGAACGGCCTGGCGCTGCCCGACCACGTGGAGCAGCTTTCCAAGTACAACATCGATCACGTCACCATCACCATCAACATGATCGACCCGGAAGTCGGGGCCAAGATCTATCCCTGGATCTACTACAAGAAAAAGCGCTATCACGGCGTCGAAGCGGCCAAGATCCTGACCGATCGGCAATTGCAAGGGCTCGAGATGCTGACCGAGCGCGGCATCCTGTCCAAGATCAATTCGGTGATGATCCCGGGGATCAATGACCAGCACCTGGTCGAAGTCAACAAAGCCGTCAAATCGCGCGGCGCGTTCCTGCACAACATCATGCCGCTCATCTCGGCGCCCGAGCACGGCACGGTGTTCGGCCTGACCGGTCAGCGCGGCCCCACGGCCCAAGAGCTCAAGGCGCTGCAGGACAGCTGCGAGGGCGAGATGAACATGATGCGCCACTGCCGCCAGTGCCGAGCCGACGCGGTGGGGCTGCTGGGCGAGGACCGCAGCGCCGAGTTCACCACCGACAAGATCATGGAAATGGAAGTCAGTTATGACCTCGAATCCCGCAAGGCCTATCAGGCGGCGGTGGAGAAGGAGCGTGACGCGGTGGTCGCGGCCAAGAAAGCCGAGATGGAATCCCTGGCGGGCGAGCATTCCGACATCAAGATGCTCATCGCCGTGGCCACTAAAGGCGGCGGCAAGGTCAACGAGCATTTCGGGCACGCCAAGGAGTTCCAGGTCTACGAGCTCTCGACCGCGGGCGCCAAATTCGTCGGCCACCGCCGGGTCGATCTCTACTGTCAGGGCGGCTATGGCGAGGAAGATTCTCTCGCGACCATCATCCGCGCCATCAACGACTGCCACGCGGTATTCGTGGCCAAGATCGGCGGCTGTCCGAAGAACGATCTGAAGGCGGCCGGCATCGATCCCGTCGATCAATTCGCGGGCGAGTTCATCGAGCAATCCGCGATCGCCTACTTCAAGGATTATTTGGACAAGGTGAAAAGCGGCGAAGTCGAGCACGTGGAACGCGGCGACGCGCAAATCCGCCAGGGTGCGCTGACCTCCGCGGAAGCGGCTTAGAGCTACCGTTTTCCGGTATTCACCCGCCTTTCGGGACGGCTAGTCCCGGAAGGCGGCCCCACCACTGACAGAGGAGTAAACACATGGCCTACAAGATCGTGAAAGACAACTGCACCGGTTGTTCCGCTTGCGAGCCCGAATGCCCGAACCAGGCGATTTCCGAGACGAAGGACGGTCTTTTCGTCATCGACCCCGCCAAGTGCACCGAGTGCATCGGGCATCACGACGAAGCGCAATGCGTCGCCGTCTGCCCCATCGACGACACTTGCATCATCGACGACAACTATCCCCGTTACCAAGCGGCCTAGGTGGATACCATGGATCTGACTATTACCCCGACTGCGGAAAAGTTCATCCGGCGCATGGTGCGCTTCGGCGGCGTCGGTGAAGACGCTGGGTTTCGCCTGTCGGTGAGCCCCGGCGGCTGTTCCGGCCTGGCATCGGAATTCAGCGTGGAAGCCGAGCCCAAGGCGGGCGACGCCGTGGTCGTAGTTAACGGCCTCAAACTGTTCCTGCCGGCGGAAAGCCGTTTGCTGCTGCAGGGCGTCACCATCGACTTTTCCGAGACGCCGACGTCCAGCGGATTCGTGTTCCATAACCCCAATTCGACGGGTTGCGGCACTTGTAGCAGCAGCAGTAGTTCGGCGGGCGCAGCGACGGTGTCGGTGTCCTCCATCCAGGTCAAGAGCAGTCATTGACGGACGGTTGCGCCGACATGCAGAACAGTTTCGCGCAAGCACAATCCTCAGAGGCGCCATCGCTCATGCCGGATGCTTCGGACTTCGGACTTGGTATAGATGCCGCCGCGGCAGCCTGCCTGGGCTCGGGATTGCCCGAAGAGGCCGAGCGGCATCTGCGCCAGGCCGGGCTTAGCTACCACCGGGACGAGGAAGCGCTTGCGCACCTGCAAGCCGCCTGGCAGGCGGCACCTGGCCACGCCGCCGTGTATATCGGCCTGTACCGGTTCTATTTTTACAAGAACCGGTTGCAGGAGGCCCTGGACGTTGCCCGCGACTGTCTGAAGAAAGCCGCTCTCGACAACGGATTGCCGGAAGACTGGCGGGCAGCGAAAGCGACGGACGCCAATTTCGGCAGCTTCGACGCGATTCTGCCCCGGTTCTTCCTGTTTACCCTCAAGGGTTACGGTTATCTGAATCTGCGATTGGGACGACTGGACGAAGGGCGGGCCGCCGTCGAGAAACTGGTCGAACTCGACCCGGGCGACAAGCTCGGCGGCAAGGTGCTGCTGGATGTCCTTGAGAGGCAAGCCAATGGGGACGACGACTGAAATCGACGAAGCCCGCGACTGGCACGGCAATCTGCTGGACTGCTCCGGATGCGAGCGCCTTGCGGAATCGGCGAATGGGCGGTGCCGATTGGGCCATGCTTGCGTGCATGACCGTTACGCCCGCCGTATCGACCGGTTCTTCCGGTGGAATCCGCATCTCGCCAAGGAGTATCTGGAGCACCCGTATTTCGAGACGCGGGCCGTGGCGGCGAAATACGTGGAGGTGTTTCAGTTGCCGCGCCTGATCGCGGACCCGGACGAAACCGTGCGGCAGAGCGTAGCGCAGCGCCTGCCGCTTCGCTCCCGGCATCTGAAGGCGCTCGGCCGGGACCCGCATCGGGAGGTGCGCATCCGGGTGGCGGAACGCCTGGAGCTTAGTGATCTCGCCTCGATGATCGACGATCCCGACTACTACGTCAGGCAGATCGTAGCCCGGCGTCTTCCGCCGAGCATGCTGGTTCGGATGCTGCACGATCCGGATCGGGAAGTGCGCAAGGTCGTGGCGCGGCGCGCAGGCGCCGAATGGCTGCACACGATGGCGAAAGACCCGGAACTGGACGTGCGGCTGGAAGCGATTAGACGCATGGATGCCGGTCAACTGAAACATTATCGGGACGACCCCGACTGGCGCGTGCGCTACGAGGTCGCCAGCCGGCTGGATCTCGCCGAGCTCGCGCCGATGCGCGGCGATTCCGACGCCACGGTGCGGGACTTGGTCGAGCAGCGCCTCGCCGGGCGGCACGATGCCGATGTTTTACCGGAAGCTTGTTAAACCACAATCACTCATCGAGGAGCGATATGGCTACCACTATTGTACGCGACAGCGATGTCAACGAATTGAACGATCCGCCGCGCTTCAAGTTCGGCGAAAAGGTGAAGTCGAAAAAGGTGGTCCGGAACGACGGCACGTTTAACGGCCGCGATATCGGCGAGGTCCTGGTCAAGAAAGGTGAGGTGGGATACATCAAGAGCATCAACACCTTCCTTCAACAGTTTTACATCTACGCCGTGGATTTTCCGGAACGGGGTTACGCGGTGGGCATGAAGGGCCGCGAAATCGAATCCCTGGACAATCCGCCGCCCCCGAAAACCGTTCCGGTTCCCGAAGGAGGGGAGACGGCATGATCGAGCCACGCACACCGATTTATCAATGGGGACAGAAGGTCTGGGCGGAAACGGATCTCTTCAACGACGGCACTTATCCTGATCGCGAGCCGGGGGCCTTGCTGGTGGCAGCGGGCAGCGAAGGCGAGATCGTGCAGGTGGGATTCCACGAGGAAGCGAAAATTCCCGTGTACCTGGTCGAGTTTCCGAACGGCTGCGTCGTGGGCTGCTTAGAAGAGGAGCTTCGATCCGACCAAGCCCGAGGGCAGGTGGCCGGGATTCTGTAGACGGCATACGCATTACGCTGGTTCCCGACTTCTGGTTGGGAACCGGATCTTTAGGAAGCTCCGGCTTCCTGTGTCGCGAAGCGGGAGCTTCTCGAGGCCGCGTTCCCGAGCGGGAGCTTGGGAACGAGCGAGAGCGAACGGACGGAACATGGACGGAAAGAGTTGTGCGGAGGTCTTGATCCGATGAACGGCAATCTTGCGGTATCCAATTTGATGTCCGTGTGTCCTCATCCCAACGAGGTGGATCGGAAGCGTATCGACCGCGCGCTCGGGAAGCGCAAGCGCTACCGCTACGTGACTCCGGTGGTCCGTCCGATCGAGGCCGGATATGAAATCGTCAGCCCGTGCTGCTCGCGGAACATCGATCCCGATGGCGGGGTGATCGATATCGCCCGGCTGGAATTTCAGGATAGTTCGCGGTGCTGGAGGCTGTACCGCAAGGATCACAAGGCGGGCCTATGGATCGAGCACGGCGAATACCACGCCTTGTCTCAGATTCTCGAACTTTTGAACGAAGACCCGGATAGGCAGTTCTGGCAATGAGCGACCCAATCATTTATCTGGACAACAACGCCACCACGGCGGTAGCGCCGGAGTGCGCCGACGCGATGGCCCGGTGTCTCAGGGAGAGTTACGGCAATCCGTCCAGCAAGCACCGGGCCGGCGAAGCGGCCAAGGTCGAGAGCATCGCCGGCCGCGCCAAAGTGGCGGCGCTCCTGGGCGCCACGCCGCCGGAAATCGTCTTTACCAGCGGCGGCACCGAGGCCAATCACCAGGCTGTTCTGGGAGCGCTCGCCCTGTCGCCGGGGCGGCGCCACATCGTCACCAGCCGGGTGGAACATCCGTCAACGCTGGCCCTATTGCGCCATCTCGAATCCCAGGGCGTGCGGGTGACCTATTTGCCGGTGGACGGACAGGGGCGGCTCGATCTCGGAGAACTCGAACGCGCCCTGACCGAGGATACGGCCCTGGTTTCGCTGATGTGGGCCAATAACGAGACAGGCGTCCTGTTCCCCGTCGAGGAAGCCGTGGCGATAGCCCAGGCCAGGGGCGCGCTGTTTCATACCGACGCGGTTCAGGCGGTCGGCAAGACGCCCATCGATTTAGCCCGAGTTCCGGTGGATTTCCTGTCCTTTTCGGGCCACAAGATTCATGCACCCAAAGGCATTGGCGTGCTGTTCGTGCGCAAGGGCCGAAAGCTTCCGCCGCTTTTGTTCGGACACCAGGAGCGCGGGCGCCGCGGCAGCACCGAGAACGTGCCGGGGATCGTCGCCCTCGGGGTGGCGGCCGAATTGGCCGCAGCCGCTCCGGCAAACTCCGGGTCCCGGATCGGGGCTTTGCGCGATCGTCTCGAGGCGGAACTGCTGGCGCGTATTCCCGGTGCCTTCGTTAACGGCGGCGGCGCCGAGCGGGTGGCGAACACCACCAGCCTGTGCCTGGGAACGATCGAGGCCGAGCCGATTCTCGACAAGCTCGACCGGGCTGGAATCTGCGCCTCGGCCGGAGCGGCCTGCACCGCCTCCGGGACCGAACCCTCGCACGTGTTGACCGCCATGGGCTTGGCCCCGGAAGCCTCGCTGGCCACGATCCGCTTCTCCTTGAGCCGCTATACCACGGCAGAGGAAATCGACCGGATCATAGCGGTGCTTCCGGAAATCGTCCGAATGTTCGAGGCGGAGGCCGCATGACTCCTAGGAGCACCGGCCTTTGTCTCCCCTCACAGCGTGAGAAAGGGCAAGACGTAGGATGCGCTGAGGTACGAAGCGCCCTTCGACTAGGCTCAGGACAGGCCCTTCGACTGAGCTCAGGACAGGCATCAATCGCGAACGATGCGGTTCACTTCGTTCAGCACATCCTACTAGCTGGAGGACGTCGCAGATGCCCCGAAACGACAAAACATTGATT
>NZ_JBDIVO010000165.1:0-9986 GCF_039794385.1 Methylocaldum sp.
CCTAAGGAGCCGCCGATAAACGGTGCCAACATAGCGATTACCTGGGGTAATTGACGCATGGGTTCCCGCGATATACCGAAAGTCTGGAGATAACTCCACAGTTCCTGATGTTCGGATGTGGGAAAGTTTCGATTGAACTCGCGCTTGGCGCGCGCGTACAAGGCCAAAGTGCAGGGGATATACAAGGCGATGACCATCAGGGAAAAAACCGCACCCCAGTACATGCTCAAAGTCAGCGACCAATTGACGAATTCCTCGGTCAGTTTTCCCTGCCCCAAGAAGACCACCGGCCACCGCAGCCAGGCGAGCATATGCAAGACGCCGATCAACAGCATCGCAGAACCCAAATTGACCGCGTTTTTTAGGTGGCTAAAACGCGCTTCGATAAAATGCAGGACTTCATCCGGAGGCAGTTCCTCGAACGGAGCCATGGAACTGCTTCCGGCCAGAATGATCGCGAAAGGCACCACGGTCGCGATCAGATTGACCACGCTTACTAGTCCGAGAATAACTCCGAGCTGCAAGGGTGAAAAATAGCCTGACGCCTCAAGTACCCCGTAGGTCAGTCGAAAAATCGCGGTTACACCATTTTCGCGGAGAGTACCAAAAACGAAGTAGGCGACGGACAGGATTCCGAGGAGACCTATGATTGCACCGAAATACCTGAAGCATTGACGACTCAGGTTGAGGCGAATCGTATGAATGCTGACGATCATCACGGCAACTGCAATGGCGTAATAGACAATTACAGCCGTCAGCCACACCGTTCGCGCACGTAGCTCGGACAATTCCATAACGATGCCGCGGTCGAACGCTGAAATCTGACGGGCCAACTTGCCGGGGATCGTCGACAGTCCGAACCCGCCCAATTCGAATACTACGATAGCCGTCAGCAAAACCCCGACCGGGGCAAAGGCGAAAAGAAGACATCCGAACTCCTGCTTCGTCGCAGCATCGGGAAGAAAAAAACGCTTTCTCATGGCTTTGGCCCCCAGCCGATGTCCTTCTCCGCCAGGAACGCACCGGGTAATGACGGTCGTGGCAGAACGACGATCGTTTAGATGTGAAATTTACATTGTACGAGTCTGTCAGGCGGTCGATTCCTTCGCCCACGGTCGGTCGCCGCAAATAGCCCCGACCCGCCGACCATGACGTGTAGCCTATTTCGGGAAGCTCGGATAGAGCGACGCCGAATTCAGGGAGCTTGCCGCCCTACGCGTCCAGCATTCCAATATATTTCAGCCGGTTGATTTCCGCAGATGATGGGAGATTTTCGACAAACGGTCCAGGGGGCGGTCTCTACCTGATCCGAGTGTTTGAGCTCTTGGTCTATTACTCGAAGAGTCGCTATTTCGGTGCTGCACGGTTTCCATTAGCTAATCCGTTTGCCGACCCGTTAACGTCGGGAAAGGATTCCCGACCTACAATAGCCTAAGGCGCTATACCACATCGGAAAATGCACTAGCGTGGCGCGTGTGCCGCCATGGGCAGTATCTACAAGAACGGTTAAAGCAGCTCCCGAATGACCGGATAATCCGAGTAAAGCCGCTGGCGAAAGGTTTCGATCGCGGCCTCGCTTCGCTCGGTGCGCGGGATGTTTACCGGAATGTCGCCAATCACCGAAGCCGGACGCGACGACAGGAATATCAGCCGATCCGCCAGTTCGATCGCTTCGCGCAAGTCGTGGGTGACGAACAGGACCGTGTGCGGACGCTCTTGCCAAAGTGCCACGACCAGTTCGCGGACACGGCGGGCCGTGGGCGGATCGAGCGATACGAACGGTTCGTCCATGAGCAAGAGATCCGGATTGACGGCGAAGGCCCGCACCAGGGCCACACGGCGGCTCATGCCCAGCGAGAGCCGTTCCGGGTATACATCCTGCGCGTTGGCGAGTCCGACTACGTCGAAAAGATGATCGATATAGGCGGGATCGGCCTCTTTGGGAAGGGCCAGCTCGATGTTTTCCCGCACCGTCCGCCACGGAATGAGGCGCGGATTTTGAAAGACATAACCGATGTGCGGTTTTCCGGTTTCGGTTCCGATTCGGACCGTGCCTTCATAATCCCGGTCCAGTCCGGCTGCTATATTTAGTAGCGTAGTTTTGCCGCAGCCCGATGGGCCGACGAGACAGGCGAATTCGCCGGATCCGAGTATGATGGACAGATCCTGGAGTATAGCGGGTGCTCCCGTTTCTCCTTTGGGCCGATAGGTTTTTCTGACTATCTCGATTTGAACCGCGGTCATCGGCGCCACCGTTGGGCATGGCGATCGAGAGGCTTGAGGAGGCCGATCTCGATCAGTTGAATTACGACGACGAAGGCGATGGTGTAGGCGAGGATGGCGGAGACGTTGAACATCTGGAAGAACAGGTGCAGTTGAAAACCCATGCCGTTGCTGCGTCCGAGCAATTCCACGACCAGAATGATCTTCCAAATCAGCGCGAGCCCGGTCCGCGAGGCGGCGATGAAGAACGGGTACAACTGCGGCCAGACGATGTGGCGCAGCGTTTTGTACCGGCCGAACCGATACGCTTCGGCCATCTCCAGGAGATCTCGGTCCAGCGTCCGTGCGCCTTCCCGCACGGTCACGACGACATTGGGCAGCTTATTGATGACCACGGCGGCGATGGCGGCGCTCTCGACCAGCCCGAACCAGACGTAACACAGGATGATGATCACCAGAGCCGGAATGTTCAGAAAAAACACGAGCCAACTGTCGAAAAAACGATCCAGTTTTTCGTGCCGGCCCAGCAGGATACCCAAGGCAGTCCCCATACTCATGGCCAAGACGAAACTGACGGCCAGCCGCGCCAGCGTCACGCCGAGATGGTAGGGCAGCGCTCCGGAGCGGACTTCGGACAGAAGCACTTCCGATACCTCCAAGGGAGACGGCAACAGCGGCGTTCCAAAGGCGATTGCCGCGGCTTGCCAAAAGGCGACCAGCGCCGCGATCGAGGTTATCGGGTAGAAAAAAGCGGCGCGCATGTCGGAAATAGCGGCAAATGGACGTGAGAAACGACTGATTACAACTGACGTGTTATTTTAAGGGTTCGGCGGTGTCAGTGGTAAACAATCCGCCTTCTTGGAGGAAAATTAGAGTTTTTTCGAAAACGATTGCGGAACCATGACCGAAACAACATCCGATTCCGAAGTATCCGATCTCCGCAACGATCACATCAGCTATCGGCTCAAGCTGCGCCGCATCGCCATCGATACCTATCGGGAAAATGTCGCCTATCTCCACCGGGAGTGTTCGGTTTACCGTGCGGAAGGCTTCCAGGCGCTCGCCAAGATCGTGGTCTATTGCAACAACGAGCGAATCGAAGCCGTACTGAATGTGGTGGACGACGACCAGATCGTCAATCCCGACGAACTGGGCCTTTCCGAGCAAGCGTTCAGTCAACTGTGCGCGGAGGAGGGGCACGACGTTCGGGTCGCGCAGGCGGAACCGCCCGCATCCATGGATGCGGTTCGGCGCAAGATCGGCGGAGAGCGGCTGAGTTACGACGATTACATTTCCATCACCCGCGACATCGCGAATCGCCGTTATTCGAAAATGGAAATGGCGGCCTTTCTGGTGGCGACCGGACAAAACGGACTGGATCGGGATGAAGTGCTTCTTTTGACCAAGGCCATGCTGTCGACCGGAAGCCGGATCGACTGGAACGAGCCTTTGGTGGCCGATAAGCATTGCATCGGCGGCATTCCCGGCAACCGGACATCCATGCTGGTCGTGCCCATAGTGGCGGCGCACGGCACCTTGATTCCGAAAACCTCGAGCCGTGCCATCACGTCGCCGGCCGGTACGGCGGATACCATGGAGGTCTTGGCGCGAGTCGATCTCTTGCCGGAGACCTTGGACAAGTTGGTTCGAATCGAGCGAGGCTGCCTGGTCTGGGGTGGAACGACGCGCCTGGCGCCTGTGGACGACATGCTGATTTCGGTTGAGCGCCCGCTGGGCATCGATTCGCAAGGCCAGATGGTGGCTTCGATTTTGTCCAAGAAGCTCGCGGCCGGCGCGACGCATCTGTTGCTGGATATCCCGGTCGGGCCGACAGCCAAAGTTCGGCACATGCGCGATGCGATGCAATTGCGAAAACTTTTCGAGTACGTCGGCGACCGCTTGGGACTTTATTTGGAGGTCATGATCACCGACGGCCGGCAACCGGTCGGCCACGGTATCGGGCCGGTTCTGGAGGTGCGCGACGTGATGCAGGTGCTGGAGAACGACCCGCGTGCTCCGACCGATTTGCGGGAAAAGTCCCTGCGATTGGCCGGGCGTATTATCGAATTCGACCCGGATGTGCGCGGCGGTCAGGGATATGCCATCGCTCGGGAAATTTTGGAGTCGGGGCGAGCCTTGGAAAAGATGAACCGTATTGTTGTGGCACAAGGTGTGCAAGAACAAAAATTCGAGCTGGGCAAGCTAACGTATGAAGTCTGCGCCGAACGCGCGGGGTCGGTGACTCATATCGACAACTTTTTTCTCGCTCGTATCGCGCGACTGGCCGGAGCGCCGATGTCGAAAGGGGCTGGCGTCGACGTGCTGAAGAAGCTGGGAGACAAGGTGGAAAAAGGCGAAGCGCTGTACCGGATTCATGCCGAGTTTCCGTCGAATTACGATTTCGCTTGCGATTTCGTCCGTCAGCGTACGGGGTACGAGTTGGGCGAGTTCGATAAAATACCTAAAGGTTACGTGGAATTTTGACCATGATTTTAGGATTCTCCGATTCTCGCGTTCAGGCCATGGCAGTGGTGGAGGCTCTGGATGCCCGATACGGCGAGGTCGGCATCCACCGTTTTCCGGACGGGGAAAGCAAGGTGACCTTGCCGGAGATAAAGGCCGAGCATGTCGTCGTATTTCGCAGTCTCCAGGATCCCAACGACAAATTGGTCGAGCTGCTCCTGGTCGCTCGCGCTCTGCGGAACCAAGGCGTCAAAAGACTGTCTTTGATAGCGCCCTATTTATGTTATATGCGGCAGGATTGTGCCTTTCAACCGGGTGAGATCGTCAGTCAAAAAATAATCGGGGAGTTTCTTGCCGGCTTGTTTGATGATGTCGTGACCGTCGATCCTCATTTGCACCGTATCAGCCGGCTCGAAGAGGCGGTTCCGGCGAGAAATCCGATTGTCGTACCGGCGGCTCCGCTGTTCGCGCGTTATCTCGCGAACCGGTCAGACAAGCCGTTGCTGGTGGGGCCGGATGCCGAATCGGAACAATGGGTAAGCGCCATCGCGAAAGACTGCGGGCTTCCCTTTGTCGTCGCTTTCAAGCAACGTTTCGGTGACAGGGCAGTGTCGGTCGAGACGACTGATTTTCAGGTGAGGGGGCGAAGCGTAGTCCTGGTTGACGACGTGGCCAGCACCGGCACGACCTTGACCGAAGCCGTTGCCAAGCTGCGCGCACTGGGGGCCGAGAACGTCGATGTGCTGGTGACGCACCCGTTATTCGTCGAGAATGCCGTCGATAAGCTGCGACGTAGCGGTGTTTCCGAGATCGGCAGCAGCGACAGTATTCTTCACTCCACGAATGTCGTGTTTTTGGCCCCGATCCTGGCGGAAACCTTAAGAAACGCACTCGACTACAATCGGAATTCCAGCTAAGACTCCATGCTGATCTTCTTTAATATTCTGCGAAGGATATCGCTCAGGAAGCTGATTCTTGTCGGTTTTACGATGGCGATACTGCCCTTGGTGCTCGCCTTGGTGTTCGCTGTCACGGCGGTCAAGGAATTGGCGGTTTCCTCTCAAAAAACGGCTTATCGGGTGGCTCAAATCAGCCAAAAAAAGGAGTTGTTGCGCGAGAGGCTCACCGATTTCGAGCGCAAGGCCAAGCGGTACTTGATTTTAGAAGACGCGGAGAGCCGCGTCGCTCTCGAAACGGTTCACCGTGACCTCGGCGAGGTAATCAGCAATTTGTTGAGCTTGACCGAAGAGCCGGCGTTGGTCGCCCAGCTCCAGCGGTTTTCGGTAGAAGAGGGAGGCATCTTTCAGCATGTTTCGAACATGGCGATCGAGCCGACGGCAAAGCCCGAAAAAGTCGACACCCGCCGTTCCGGCGCGACGCGCGAGCAGCGTGACCGGCCTAGAAAGGCGCGCATGGAAAAGACAGATGAAATGTTTTCGACGCTCAATCTGAAGGCTAAGGAACTCGCTCGCGGTTTCTCGGGGATCGTGGATTCCGAGGTCGACAATCTGGAGAGCAGGTCCTCCGCGGTTCAGCGCCGGATGTTGCAGGAGTCGTCGGTTTTGCTGCCTATTTCGGTGGTCTTAATTTCGTTTGTTACGTTTTTCATCATCCGCTCGGTGCGCCAGATGGACCATGCGATACGCAAGCTCGGGGCCGGCGATTTCATTCGGCCGATCCAGGTGACCGGTCCTAAGGATTTGGAATACCTGGGCGAACGGCTGGACTGGCTGCGCAGCCGGCTGCGAGGTCTCGAGGAGGCGAAACAGCAATTCATCCGCCATGTGTCCCACGAGATCAAGACTCCGTTGGCGACCATCCACGAAGGCACCGAACTGTTGGCGGACGAAGTGGTCGGGGAACTCAATACCGAGCAAAGAGAGATCGCGCAGATCGTGGTCAGCAATACGCAAAAGCTGGATACCTTGATCGCCGAGTTGATCAATTACAGCCAAGTCAACGCTCGTCCCGGAGCCATGCTTCGGGAAACGGTCAATATGGCGAGGCTCGTCTCAGAATTGATCGACGATTACCAGATTCGCTTGCGCACCAAATCCATCGAGCTGACCGAGCAGTTGCGGCCGGTCGAACTCGACGGCAACCCGGATCAATTGCGTACCGTTGTTGATAACCTGCTGTCAAATGCAGTTAAATACTCGCCCGTCGGCGGCGAGATCTGCGTGACGCTCCGCCAAAACGGCGGCCATATGGAGTTGGAAGTAGAAGATGACGGCCCGGGCATAGAGCCCGACGAGCGTAAACACGTTTTCGAGCCGTTCTTTCAGGGAAAAGCTGCCCGAGAGGACGGCATCGCGGGGACGGGCATGGGATTGGCTATTGTCAGCGAATGCGTTTCCGGTCATCATGGCAAGGTCGAAGCCTTGGAGCCCCGCCCGAACAAAAAAGGCGCCCGTATTCGGGTGCAAATACCTTTACGGCTAGATTAAGCGACACATGAAATTCCCCTCCCGCGCTACAGCTCTGATCGTGCTGTTTGCTATCACGGGTTGCGCAGGATTCAGAAGCAAGGAGAGTGCTGATACTGCACCCAAAGCGTCCGAGCAGAAATACGCCAGCTATGCGTTCGAGGATCTCCTCAGTTTTGCCGCCGAGATTGCCCGCCTGCCTCCGGCCGAGCGGCTATCCGAATGTCAACAACTGTTGCAGCGTTACCAGGCCGATCGCAGCTTAGGCGTACGTCTGCATTTTTTCTTTGCCCAGGCGGCGACCGAGGCCTGTGGCGACATCAGGAATGCCTCCGTGATCGTGGACGCCTCTTTGGCCGAACTTCAGGACGAACGGCTTAAAGCCTTGTTGATTTATCAGAAAGAAATTTTGAGCCGTCTCGACAACGAAATCGAGCGGCGAAAACACTCGGAGCGTCAGGTCTCTCACACCGTATCGAAAGAAAAGAAAGTGCACCGGCGGCTGAAAACGCAAGAGAGCGAGCTGAAAGAGCTTCAAGAGAAGCTGGATGCGCTCAAAGCTATCGAGCAGCGTTTAGACGAGCCAGACAGCGGACAATAATCCTATGAACACTGCACGTAAACGTGTCCTATTGGTGGACGATGATCCGGATCTGTTGCGCCTGGTGGCCCTGCGTCTCACCTCAGCGGGATTTGAACTGGAAACCGTGAACAGCGGACCGGCGGCCATTTCGAGGGTCTCCGTGTTTCGCCCCCATGTCGTCGTGACGGATCTGCGTATGGAGGGCATGGACGGCCTGGCGTTGTTCGACTTTCTCCATGAGCAATATCCGACGCTGCCCTTCATCATCATGACGGCCCACGGCACGATCAGCGATGCCGTCAGCGCGACCAAGCGGGGCGTGTTCGGCTTCGTGTCCAAACCTGTGGACAAGAACGAACTGGTCAAGCTGGTCAACCAGGCCATGCGGATCGGACTGACCAGCGGCGTCACGGTGGATCAGGACGCTTGGAGACAACACATCGTCACACAGAGCCCTCTCATGGAGGAGTTGCTGAGCCAGGCCAATCGCGTCGCACAGAGCAAGGCGAGCATATTTATCGGCGGCGAGAGCGGCACTGGCAAGGAGTTGCTCGCGCGCGCGATTCACGAGGCCAGTACGCGGGCGGACGGGCCGTTCGTGGCGGTCAATTGCAGCGCGATTCCGGAAAATCTCTTCGAATCCGAACTTTTCGGACATCGCAGGGGCGCGTTCACAGGCGCCACCCGCGATCACAAAGGGCTCTTCCGTGCCGCGGACGGCGGCACTCTGTTTCTGGACGAAATCGGCGACATGCCCAAGTCTTTTCAGGCCAAGCTGTTGCGCGCGCTCCAGGAGATGAAGGTGCGCCCGGTGGGCGCCACCGATGACGAGCCGGTCGACGTGCGCATCATTTCCGCAACTCACGCGGATTTGGATAAGGCCATGGCGGAAGGGAACTTCCGCGAAGACCTTTATTACCGGCTCAATGTCGTCACCTTGATGCTTCCGCCCCTATCCAAGCGGCCCGAGGATATTCCTTTGTTGGCGATGCATTTCCTGAGGGATCTCGCGGAAACCTACGGCAATCGGGTCAAGGGATTTTCGCCGGAGGCCATGGAATGTTTCGTGAATTTCGAATGGCCCGGAAACGTGCGGCAACTCCGTAACGTCGTGGAGCAGTGCGTCGCGCTGTCCTCGACGCCGCTCATCCCGGTGACGCTGGTGCAACGGGCGTTGCGGGACGAACCGGCGTCGTTCCTATCCCTGCAGGAAGCCAGGGAACAGTTCGAGCGAAACTATCTGATCCGGCTGTTGCAGATGACCAACGGCAACGTAACTCAAGCCGCTAAGCTGGCCAAGCGCAACCGGACCGAGTTCTACCGCTTGCTCAGCCGGTACGGCATGAACCCGTCGTTGTTCAAGAGCTCCGACGTAGCGCCTTAGGGCAGTAGGATGGGTAGAGCGATAGCGAAACCCATCGATCGCGAACCGGCAGGACAAGCAGGCAGGCCGGAAAGGTCTGCCCCGGGTCGCCCGAGAAGCGGAAGCTTCTTCGTGCGGGTTCCCAAACAGGAGTTTGCGAACGAGAAAAAACCAGGAAAAAATAGCCTTATTTTTCTTCCTGCCGGCTCCATCGCTTACCTTTTCGATTTTTCGTTATCGCAGCACCAGCACCGGAAGCGTGGCATTGGTGAGCATGCTCGTCGTCGTACTGCCCACCAGGAACTCGCGTATCCTGGAGTGGCCGTAGGCGCCCATGATCAACAGGTCGATGCCATGCTCTTGCCGGTACCGCTCGGAAACGTTGATGACGTCGCCCTCGCGGATTTCGGCCGTCACGTCCAAGCCGGCCCGCGCCAATGTGGCTCTGGCCCAGTCGAGGTGCTCACGCAGACCGGCACCGTCTTTGCCGGCCATCAGAATGTGACAGGAAAGCCCTCTGAACAGCGGGCTGTTGGCAACCATCTCTATGCCTTTGCGCGTGGTCGCGCTGCCGTCGAAAGCGAACATGACCCGTTCGGGCTCCCTGAATTGATGGGGCGTTACCAGAATGGGTCTGTGCATTGTTCTGATCACCGTTTCCAGGTGGCTGCCGATATGACGATTGGCGCCGTTGGTGCTTTCGCCCTGCTTGCCCATCACCAATAAGCGTATATCCTCCTCGAGTTCCAGAAGCGTATCCACCAGGCTGCCGTGGCGTTGAACGCAGGACGGCGACTCGATGCCGTCGGCCACCGCACGCTCTTTTGCCGCCGCCAGCATCAACCGGCCCTGTTCGCGTGCGAGTTTCCCGCGTTTTTCATCCAGAGCCGTCAGTTCTTCCAATAAGGATTCGCGGCTGCCCAACCCG
>NZ_JBDIVO010000166.1:0-9973 GCF_039794385.1 Methylocaldum sp.
CATCCTCGCGGTGGAGGGCAATCCGCCGCTGAACGAGGACGGCATGTTCTGCATCATCGGCGGCAAGCCTTTCGTTGAGCAGTTGCGTTACGCCGCCAAGGATTGCCTCGCGGTGATCGCCTGGGGCTCCTGCGCCTCCTGGGGCTGCGTCCAGGCCGCCAAGCCGAATCCCACACAGGCCACTCCGGTGCACAAGGTGATCACCGACAAACCGGTGATCAAGGTGCCGGGCTGTCCGCCCATCGCCGAGGTCATGACCGCCGTCGTCACCTACATGCTGACCTTCGACAAACTCCCGGACCTGGACGCCCAGGGACGTCCCAAGATGTTCTACGGTCAGCGCATCCACGACAAATGCTATCGGCGCCCGCACTTCGACGCCGGACAGTTCGTCGAGACCTGGGACGACGAGGCCGCGCGCAAGGGTTACTGTCTCTACAAAATGGGCTGCAAGGGACCGACCACGTATAACGCCTGCTCCACGGTGCGCTGGAACGGCGGCGTGTCGTTCCCGATCCAGTCGGGCCACGGCTGCATCGGCTGTTCCGAGGACGGGTTCTGGGACAAAGGGCCTTTCTACCACCGCGTGACCGGTTTGAACGCCTTCGGCATCGAGTCGAATGCCGACACCGTGGGGTTGATCGCGGCCGGTGCGGTCGGTACGGCGATCGCGGGCCACGCCGCCGTCTCCGTCGGCAAGCACGTGAAAGGCAAAGAATCCGAAAACGATAAGAACGAGCGAGAACACGTATGACGGTCACTCAAACGCCGAACGGCTTCAAGCTGGACGACAGCGGCAAGCGCATCGTCGTCGATCCGGTCACCCGTATCGAAGGCCATATGCGCTGCGAGGTCAACCTGGACGAAAACAACGTGATCCGCAACGCGGTGTCCAGCGGCACCATGTGGCGCGGCCTGGAAGTAATCCTGAAGGGCAGGGACCCGCGCGACGCCTGGGCCTTCACCGAGCGGATCTGCGGCGTCTGCACCGGCACCCATGCACTGACGTCGGTGCGCGCGGTCGAGGATGCCCTTGGAATCAGCATTCCGGAGAACGCCAACTCGATCCGCAACATCATGCAGCTAACCCTGCAGGTTCACGACCATCTGGTGCATTTCTACCATTTGCACGCGCTGGACTGGGTGGACGTGGTCAGCGCGCTGAAAGCCGACCCGAAGGCAACTTCGGAACTCGCGCAGAGCATTTCGCCGTGGGCGAAGTCCTCGCCGGGGTATTTCCACGATATCGCCACGCGGCTGAAGAAGTTCGTCGAGAGCGGCCAGCTCGGACCGTTCGCGAACGGCTATTGGGGCAATCCGGCCTACAAACTGCCGCCGGAAGCCAATTTGATGGCCGTTGCGCATTACCTCGAAGCGCTCGATTTCCAGAAGGAAATCGTCAAGATTCACACCGTTTACGGCGGCAAGAACCCGCATCCGAACTGGCTGGTGGGCGGCGTGCCGTGCGCGATCAACGTGGACGACATCGGGGCGGTCGGCGGGATCAACATGGAACGTTTGAACCTGGTCTCGTCCATCATCGACCAGACCATCGAGTTCATCGAGCAGGTTTACCTACCCGATTTGCAGGCCATCGCGTCCTTCTACAAGGATTGGCTCTACGGCGGCGGCCTGTCGTCGACCAATGTGCTAGCCTACGGCGATATCCCGGAAAAGGCCAACGACCCATCCGCCGACAATCTGCGCTTGCCGCGCGGAGCCATCATCAACGGCAATCTGAAGGAGATTCACGAGGTCGATCTGAGAGATCCGGCCCAGATCCAGGAGTTCGTGACGCATTCCTGGTATCGCTATCCGGACGACGAAATCGGTCTGCATCCCTTCGACGGCGTGACTGAACCGAACTTCGTGCTCGGTCGCAACACCAAGGGCACCCGCACCAACATCGAAAACCTGGACGAGAGTGCCAAATACTCGTGGATCAAGGCGCCTCGCTGGCGCGGCCACGCCATGGAGGTCGGCCCGTTGGCCCGCTATATCGTCGGCTACGCAAAGGGAATGCCGGAAATCAAGGAACCGGTCGACAAGTTGCTGCGCGACCTCGGTCTGCCGCTGGACGCGTTGTTCTCGACCCTGGGCCGTACCGCCGCGCGAGGACTGGAAGCTCAGCATTGCGCAAGGCTGATGCGGCATTTCCAGGACAAGTTGATGAGGAACATCAAGGCCGGTGACCTGAGCACCGCCAACGTTGCCAAATGGGAGCCGAAAACCTGGCCCGCCGAGGCACGGGGCGTCGGCACCACCGAGGCGCCGCGCGGGGCCTTGGGACATTGGGTGAAAGTCAAGGACGGGAAGATCGAAAATTATCAGTGCATCGTGCCGACCACCTGGAACGGTTCCCCGCGCGATCCGGCCGGCAATGTCGGCGCATTCGAAGCCGCGTTGATGAACACACAGGTCGAAAAGGCGGAAGAACCCCTGGAAATCCTGCGTACCCTGCACAGTTTCGATCCCTGTCTGGCCTGTTCGACCCATGTCATGGACCGGGACGGGCAGGAATTGACGCGAATCCGTGTTCGCTAGCGTACGAGGTATCCCATGCGTTTCAAACAACAAAGCTTTCTATTGCTGATATTGTCCATCTGTGCCGGCCAGTCCGTCGCGCATACCGGTTTTCACCCGGTGGAAGGATTCGCGAGCGGTTTCGTTCATCCCTTGCTCGGCGCCGATCATCTTGTGGCGATGGTGTGCGTGGGCGTGTGGGCCGCGCTGGTGACCACCGAGCCGGGGCGGTTGTGGCGATTGCCCGCGGCGTTCATGGCGGCCATGGTTCTGGGCGGTGCGCTGGGAGCATTCGGGGTGGTGATCGCCGGGGCGGAGCCTGTCATTGCCGCATCGGTCCTGGCGCTGGGGCTGTTGCTTTTGGGTAAGGTTCGGCTTTCCGGAGTGCTCGCGGGTTTTATCGTCGGCCTTTTCGCCTTGGCCCATGGCTATGCCCACGGCTTCGAAATGGCTCAAGGCGCCGCATTCTCGACTTATGCAGCCGGATTCGTGATCGCCACGGGCTTGCTGCATCTCCTCGGCATCGTGATGGGCCGTTGCCTGCTCCAGGTGCCGGGCATGTATCGCGTCGCCGGCGGGGCCGCCAGCGCGTTCGGAGTCGCTCTGCTCGTTCAGGCCTGGTGAGGGGGCTACCATGTCCGCTATCGATTCAGTGCAGAACCCGGTTTATGTCTACGAACGGCCGGTGCGCCTGTGGCACTGGGTAAACGCGCTGGCCCTGGTGGTGCTCGCCGTTACCGGTTACTTGATCGCTTCGCCCTTGGTCGCTCCGGATGGCGAAGCCAGCGAGCACTATCTGATGGGCTATGTGCGCTTCGTGCATTTCGCGGCCGGTTACGTACTGGCGGTCGGTTTCATCGGCCGCGTCTACTGGGCGCTGGTCGGCAACCAGTATGCGCGCGAGCTGTTCGTGCCGGCGATACACCGCGCCGAATGGTGGGACGGCCTCTGGCACGAAATCAAATGGTATCTGTTCCTGGTGCCGGAACCGCGCAAGCACGCGGGCCACAATCCTCTCGCCAACATGGCCATGTTCGTGTTCTACGTGCTTGGCGCGCTGTTCATGATCGTGACCGGTTTCGCGCTGTACGGCGAAGGCTTGGGGCAGGGGAGCTGGGCCAGCCGCTGGTTCGGCTGGGTGATTCCGCTGTTCGGCCAGAGCCAGGACGTTCATACCTGGCATCATGTGGGCATGTGGTATCTGGTCGTGTTCGCCTTGATCCACGTCTATGTCGTCATCCGCGAACAACGGCTGTCGCGGCAATCCATGACCGGCACGATGATCGACGGCTGGCGCAATTTCCGGGATGATAGGCCATGAACCGGATTCTGATTCTCGGCATCGGCAATGTACTGTGGGCCGACGAGGGATTCGGGGTGCGTGTCGTGCAGGCGCTGCAACGAAACTACGACTTTCCCGAATCGGTGCGGCTGATGGACGGCGGCACCCAGGGATTGGCCTTGCTGCCCTACGTGCAGGAAGCCGATACGCTGATCATCGCCGATGCCGTGGATTTCAAATGCGATCCGGGGACGCTGGTGGAATTGCGCGATGCAGAGGTGCCGGCTTATTTGGGAGCAAAGAAGATGAGCCTGCATCAGGTCTCCTTTCAGGAGGTGCTGGCCTTGGGCGAACTGCTCGGCCATACGCCGCGGCATTTGTACCTCGTCGGCGTTCAGCCTTGCGTGTTGGAGGATTACGGCGGCAGTCTCAGCGAGCCGGTCAAGGCCATGCTGGAACCGGCGATGGCCCGCATCCTCCAGTATCTGGCCGAACTCGACATCGTTGTCGAGAAGCGGACGCAGGCGGGGCCGGATTCCGATCCCTTAGGCATGGCGGCCTACGAGGCTCGGCGTCCATCGGCAGGGGAGGCCTGTCGAGTCGGAGATGAACGCTTTCTGGCACTGCGGAGCGACTGAGATGTGTATAGGCGTTCCGATGCAAGTCGTTCGAGCGGAACCGTTTCAGGCGTGGTGCAAGGGTGCCGACGGCGAGGCGATGGTCGACATGCGTCTGGTTGGATCGCAGCCGGAGGGTACCTGGGTATTGACGTTTCTTGGCGCGGCCAGAGAGGTTCTCGAACCCGAGCGCGCCGCGCAAATTCAAGCTGCGCTGGCGGGACTCCGCGACGCCATGGCCGGCCATTATGTCCCGGCCGCGGCCTTCGCCGACCTGGTGGACCGGGAGCCTCAGCTACCCGACTTCTTGCGGGAGCCGACATGACCCTGGCGGAAATGTTCGATCGGCTTTCGGGCAGCCCGGCCATTAACTTGGTGGATAGAGAGGGCCTGGCCGAGTTCGCCGCGGCGCATCCGCAATGCCTGGTCGGTTTTTTCAACGACCCCAAAGCCCATCCGGAGAACGCCGATCTCGCCGTGGTTCTTCCGGAACTGCTGCGCGCGTTTCCGTCGCTGCGAGCGGCGGTCTTGAAACCCGAGGCCGTCGTATCCGTGGCCCGGGACTACGGCGTTGCGGTCTATCCCGCGCTGGTATTCTTGAACGACGGCCAGACATCCAAGATCATGGCACGCATACAAGCCTGGACCGATTATCACAGTCAGATCCAGCAATGGCTGGACGGGGAGGGTTAATGACCATGCTCGAACAGCACAGCCCGGTGGCCACCGAGAACGCCGCGCCGGTCACGCCTTTTGACGATCCCGAATGCGGCTATCTCGCGATGCCGCAAGGCATGCACAGCTTTTCGATGCCGCTGCCGGGGGAGATTCCCGCCAGCCAGGCCGGCATCGCCGTCGTGCGCCGATTGGCCGAGTGCTTGTCCGCCGAGTTGAACGGTATCGATTCGGACCGCATCCATCTCGATTCGTACGACGAAGAAACCCGCCGTTTTCTCGACCAGGTGTTGGGCGACGGGGAGGTCAGCGCCTTGATCGATGCTGACGATGTGCGCTGGGCGATACGCGAGTCGGTGTTCATCGGGGTTTGGCGGCTGCGCGAATTCCGCGCCGGAGGAACCGTTCGGGACTATCTCGAAGTCGGCTCGGTTCCGTCGGTGTTGCGGCATGCCGGAACGTACACGGCCGGCGTCGAACGGCCGCGGTCTTTCCCGGACGGCCTCATGAACGCGCCTTCGCTATTGACGGAGCTGTTCGCCAAATCGGTCGCCTTCCAGGAAGGACAAAGCGAGGTCATAAATCTGTCGCTGCTGCCGATGACCGAAAACGACCTGGCTTATCTGGTCGAAGTGCTGGGACTGGCCGGCGTGTCCATATTGTCCAAGGGTTACGGCGACTGCCGCATCCGTCTGACGGGCTTGCCCAATGTGTGGTGGGTCCAGTATTTCAATGCCAGCGACCAAATGATCCTGAATACCGTGGAAATCACCCCGATTCCGCAAGCGGCGCAGGCTACCCAGGAGGATTTCGAGGATTCGCTGCAGTGGATCGAGGAACTGCTCGCGATGCTGAAGGAAAGCTGATCGTGGCCGATGCAACGCGCTTCGAATGCCGCGTCTGCTGGCACGTCTACGATCCGGAGGAGGGCGATGTGCAGGCGCAGATTCCGCCCGGCACCGCCTTTTCCGACCTGCCGGAAAACTGGTGCTGTCCCCGTTGCGACGGGGCGAAATCGGGCTTTCTGCCGTGCTCGGAGGTTTAGCGGATTTTACCGTGCGGCGCCGGGATTCTCGTAGGTCGGCAATCCTTTGCCGACGAATACCCGCTTGCCGACCTGCTGCGTCGGGAAAGGATTCCCGACCTACGACTGTTCGGGAGATCAGCGCTGATACGGTCGTTTTTATTGATAGCCGAACCGTCGCGCGGTCGTGATTCACCGTTGCTCTAGGGTGGCCGTTGAGCACTAACATCGGCACCGCGGAACTGCTGATTCGCTGCGGCATTTCCTCCGAAACGATCGTGTCCGTGAGCATCACGCCGAGGCCGCTCCTTCCGGTCGAGCGCCTGGCGCTGGGCAAACCGCCGGAAGCGGTGCCCACGCTCTTCGGGCGGCTGTTTTCCCTCTGCCCGAAGGCGCACGCCAAGGCCGCGGCTAGGGCGCTGGAAGATGCGCTGGATATTTCCGTATCGCCGAATCTGGAGCGGCTTAGGGACTTGCAGACCACGGTGGAGCGGGTTCGCGAACTGAGTCTGAATCTGCTGTTGGCGTCCGACGGACGAATTTCCCCTTGGCCGCCCCGTTTGATCACCCTGTGTCGGCGTTTGATCGCGGCACTCGGAGGCGATGCCGTGCACTGGCCGGCAGCGCCTTTCGAACCGAATGCCGCTGAATTACGTGTCGGGGCGACCGAGCTCGAGGCTCTAGTGAGTCATTTGCTGGGCGGTCTGTGGCATACGCCGCAGCCAGACCTGGAAGCGGTCCGGCATTGGCTGGAGCACGATACATGCGCGGCAGTGGCGTGGATGCGACCCGCATTACAGCCCGGCTGGCCCGATTTCGGCCGCTGTTCCGTGAAAGGGCTTCCGATGTTCACCGACGCGATGCTGGAAGCAGCGTTGGGGCCGGGAGTGGCGCGCGTGAATTCCGACTCCCCCGAATGGACCGGCGAGCCGCGCGAGACCGGCTGCCTGGTCCGCCAAAGTTCCGATCGGCTGGTACGGGAAGCCTCCTCGGTTTACGGGAACGGCTTGTTCACCCGCATGCTCGCGAGGATCGTCGAACTGAAATGCCTGGCGAGGACGCTGATCCGGGATATCGAACATCTCGGTCCGATCGGCTCCGACCCGTCGCCGCTACCCAGACACGGCACCGGCGTGGCGCAGACGGAAGCGGCACGCGGCCGGCTGATGCACCGCGTCGAGGTAGCCGGCGGTCTCGTCCGCGGCTATCGCATCCTGGCGCCCACCGAGTGGAATTTTCATCCGCGCGGCCTGGTGTATCGGGCGCTACTGGGCACGACGGTCGGCGATGCGGATTCGGCCGGGGCTCGGATCGATGCTTTTCTGCATGTCGTCGATCCTTGCGTCGATTATCGATTGATTCTGGAACGGGCCGAGCACCCCACGCCGCCCGCGGAGGGATGACCGTATCCGCACGAAGGAAACCTTGAACCTGAGCGTGTCGATCGCGCCTTTCGACGTTGTTCGGGCTCGGTCCTTCAGCCGGTCGAGACCAGCGTTCGGCCTGCTCGCCCCGAACAACTCGGATCAACGGCCGTTCGTCCCATGTCGGCTGAAGGACTCGAGAGGGAATGGAGCGACTGATGTGGCATTGCGGGCATTTCGGAGATTCAATTGCGGTTTTTGGGTTGAACGGTACGGATCTTGCCATTACAGTTTCGGCCAGCCATGTCAGGGTGCTGTCGCGGGCGTTGCGTAACCTCGGCGACGGTTTCGGGATTACAGCGGGGCGCTCTCGTCCACGCCGCTAAGCAACATGACCCGCAATTCTTCGGCGTCCTTCCGCCGCTCTCGCGGCATCTCAGCAATAAGGAGTATTTGCAATCATGGAAGCACAAAAACACGCGATCGGAAATGGCCGGTCCTGGTCCGGAAAGCCGTCCCTCCAGGCGTTAACCGTTCTAGCCGCGATGGGGCTCGCTTCAAACGCTCACGCGGCAGTTCGCTACTCGATTACCGATCTCGGCACCCTTGACGTTGTCACCGGCATCAACAATGTCGGACAAGTCGTGGGCTACTCCTATACGCCCAGCGGCAGCGCCCGCGCTTTCGTAATGGTAGATGGCGTGATGACCGATCTCGGCACGCTCGGCGGGGATAATAGCTATGCCTTTGGCATCAACGATGCCGGACAGGTGGTGGGAAGGTCCAGTACTGCCAGCGGCGAGGACCATGCTTTCGTAATGGTAGATGGCGTGATGACCGATCTCGGTACGCTCGGCGGGCGCGACAGCCGCGCCAACGCCATCAACGATGCCGGACAAGTGGTGGGATGGTCCAGTACTGCCAGCGGCGGGATACGTCCTTTCGTCGCGGAGAACGGCGTGATGACCGATCTCGGTACGCTCGGCGGGCGCACCGGCGGCGCCGCCGCCATCAACGAGGCCGGACAGGTGGTGGGAGCTTCCTATACTGCCGGCAGCGTGTTCGAACATGCTTTCGTCACGGTGGATGGCGTGATGACTGATCTCGGCACGCTCGGCGGGTCCGACAGTTGGGCCTTGGGTATCAACAATGCCGGACAAGTGGTGGGAGAGTCCTATACTACGCGCAGCGGCGACTACCATGCTTTCGTCACGGTGAACGGGGTGATGACCGATCTCGGCACGCTCGGCGGGGACGACAGCCGTGCCCTGGACATCAACGACGCCGGACAGGTGGTGGGAGACTCCAGGACTGCCAGCGGCAAGTGGCATGCTTTCGTTACGATAGACGGCGTCATGACCGATCTCAACGCGCTGCTCGATCCGGCGGACGCCGCTGTTTGGACGCTTACCTCTGCAATCGCGATCAACGATGCCGGCCAAATCGCGGCCCAGGCCGAGATCAACGGCCAACACCGCGCCGTGCTGCTCACCCGAGCGCCTCGCCGCTTTTAAGGAAACCTTATGCGACTCCGGGTTAATGAAAGGAGGCGATTGTGGCGACGTGTAAGTGTTCGGCGGCCCGCGTTCGATCCAATCGCAAACGTCACTTTAGTCGCGACCTTCATGCGTCCGCCACGCCTACGTACGCCGCTTCGCTCAGCACTCCGGCAGGGCTCCCGCAAATGACTTGACGCCGTGTCGGTTACGCTTCCCGTGCGCCTTCCCGGTGCCAATCCCCGCCGCGATATTGATGGGCAGCGCCCAGCTGGGTTGGGTCGGTCTGAGCCGGGGGAAGGATTCGGATTTGGCCCGCAGCTGATTGATGCGTTATTCCATTCGGCATTCGAGTGAACATTAATCGTAGGGTGGGTTAGCGCAGCGTAACCCACCGATTCGAGGTCGCTCGGTGGGTTACGGCCTCGCGGCCTAACCCACCCTACAAAAATTAATGCCTTATTGAAAGCGATTTGGAATTAATCCGTCGTCAACGCACCGCCTAGGGAAGGGCGGCGTCAATCTGGACATATGTCCCCTGCTCGATAAGACGGGCGAACTCCGGAAAAAAAGACGAGCAACCTCTGTCTCAAGCGATGGCCGCTGTCAAAGCGGCCGTGTGCGAGTAGAATTCTTTCCCCATGGGTCGAGGTTTTTCAGGGCTTCGTTTTTTGCTTCATCAGGTTATTGTTTTCTATTCGCTATGCATGAACTCTCCCTCTGCCAAGGCATCGTCGATATCCTGGAGACCGAAGCGGGCAAGCAGCACTTTGCGCGGGTGCGCAAGGTCAGATTGTTGGTCGGTCCTCTCGCGGGGGTCGATCGTGCAGCCTTGGGCTTCGGCTTCGAAGCGGTGAGCCTGGATACGATCGCCGAAGGAGCGGAACTGGAATTCATCGATACGCCGGGCCTGGCCTGGTGTTTTGCTTGCGATCGTACGGTGGAAATCGCGCAATATTACGACCCGTGTCCCGCATGCGGCGGGCATCGCC
>NZ_JBDIVO010000167.1:0-9854 GCF_039794385.1 Methylocaldum sp.
ATCTCCCGGCCGGGCGGTTTCGTCGGCAAAGGATTGCCGACCTACGACCGTACCGCCGTAGGTCGCGAATCCTTTCGCGACGCCGTGCTCCGACCGTGCGTCTGCATCGGCAAAGGATTGCCGACCTACGAAGGCTGTCGCCGATAAATTGAACTCGTTGGTCCATGGCACAGGTCTCTTTCCACGGCATCGGCGTTTCCTCCTCGCCAATACCTTAATGGATGTAAACCATGTGCCCGGTCTATTTTGTATCTGCGTACGTCCTGCGTAACAAACCGAGGTAACGAAAACAGCCAAACCACACCGTTCTATCGGGTTTCCGTGGTTCCGCTCCCGGCGAAGCCATGCGCCGACCCCGCCACCGGTATTTCGCGGATATCCGCATCCAGGCGGCGCGCCTCTTCGATCCGCGCCCTCGCCTCACGGGTGTCCAGGCGCACGCCGTACGCCACGTAGGCGAGGTCGGAAAGCGGCGCGCGGCTCCCCTGAAAGAAAGGCCATTGCTTGTTCTTGCGGTAGAAGGTTTCCACAAAACTGGTGATGGCCAAAAGCGAAGCATTCCCCTGCGGATCGGAAGCGATCCACGGACCGCCGGAATCGCCGCGCGTAGGCATGGGCTCGTCGACCGAATAAGCCCCTTGAGCATCCAATCGGTTGACCGCCAGCAGGGTGGAAAGAGAAGACACCGATGATTCCTTGGATTCGAACTGCGCCCGGAACTGCAGGTGAAGTATGGGATCCAGATCCTCGTATCGCTTCGGCACGAACTCATAGAAACTGCTCGTCAAATCGAAGACGCGCTTCTCGGCACAGCGGGGACCATCGATTTCCGTTTCCCGGTAACCATAACCGAAGCCACAGATCAGGGCCTTATCGGGAGTATTCCCGGTCGTGATCGGCAATGGCCGCAGCGCGTCCCCGACATCCGCGTCGAAAATCAGAATGGCGATATCCTCGGCGATGTTCTCCTGCACGACGCCGAAATTCGGATACACCGCCGCGCGCAGCCTGGCATTCGATACCGTTGCGGAAGGAGCGGCCTGCAAGCGGACCGCCGGCAATTTAAGCGGTCCCTCCAGACGTACGTCGCGCAGACAATGCGCAGCCGTGATCAAAGTCAGCGGGCGCGTGCCGAGTACCGCGGAACTGCAAGCACCGTTCCCACTTTTCCAGACCCGCCGGTACTCATCCCAGTGATGTAGTTCGATCGTCAGCGGCAGGGTCGATTCCCGGCCGATCGGCAACGGTTCGCCGTGGATGAGCGCAAAGACGCGCCCGGCCGACAGAACGGCCACAATAACCGCAAACACCAGCACAACGATGTTCATGCAGACTGTCCTGTGATCTCTCCCTATTTCTCTGACAGCGCAATTCAGCACTGATTCTGCCCGGATCATCCGTTCGCATCCAATCCTCTTCCCGGGCCCGATCAGGCCGTCACATTTCAATGGTAGCGATACTGCACAGCGGGGGAAGTTTCAATGGGAAAACAAGCTTTCGAAAATGCGGTTGAGTTAAGGAAGCTCTGATTAAGTCCTTCGACAGGCGCAGGACGAACGGTAACGTATTGGTTCCGTTCGCGGTGAGCCCTTCGGCTTCGCTCAGGACAGGCCCTTCGACTCGGCTCAGGACAGGCTTGTCGAACGCTCTCCTGAGCCTGCCCTGAGCCTGTCGAAGGGGCATGAACGGATTCCACTTGTTCAGAGCTTCCTTAAAACATCAATCTCTCTATCACGAGTATGAGAGTGGACCGGCAGAGGGAATCAATTCGGATGCCTTGAGTTACGGAAGGTGTAATGCCGTATGGGATATAAAACCCGCCCGTGAACCTCAAACCAGTTCGACCTTCAGCCAGCCGGGTCGATGCTCGTCGAATGCCTGATAGGCTTCGATGACTGAAGTCAAAGGCTCGGTTTGGGTCAGGATCTCGGTCGGATCGATGACTCCGCTCCGAACCAGGTCGATCAGCATGGGAATGTACTGGCGATGATTGCAGTTCCCCATCTTCAGGGTGAGATTCTTGTTCATCGCCATGCCGATCGGGAAGAAACGGTCGGATGGCGGATAAACGCCGATGATCGACAATGTTCCGGCCTTGGCCAGAGCCTGAACGGCCCAGGTCAAAACCAGGGACGGGCTGTCGCCGTGATGCCAGCGAATCCCGGCCTGCTGGGCTTCCGGCGCGATTTCGTTCAGTTCCTGGTCGAACTGGGCCTTTTGCTCATCGGCCTTTTGCGCGGCCGGCCCATGATGGGGACGCTCGGCATCCACGCCCACCGCATCGATGGCGCGGTCCACGCCAATCCCGCCGGTCAGATCGCGGATAGTCTGCACCGGATCTTCGAGATCGAAATTGATGACCTCCGCACCCTGATTGCGTGCCATCTCGAGACGAGAGGGTTCGTTGTCCACGGCCAGGACCCGGCCGGCGCCCTGAAGCTTGGCGCAAGTGATTGAGAATTGCCCGACCGGTCCGCACCCGAAGACGGCTACGGTATCGCCGGGCTTGATCTCCGCCAGTTCCGCGCCGAAGTACGCCGTCGGCAGAATGTCCGAGATGAGTATGGCCTCATCGTCGGTGATGTCGTCCGGCAGCTTGACCAGCCCGACATTGGCGAACGGGATGCGCGCTTTTTCCGCCTGCAATCCGTTCAGGCCGCCGGCGATCGCCGGACCGCCGAAAAAGGTCGTGCCGCCCAGAAGACCGTTGGGATTGGCGTTGTCGCACTGGGCGTAGTAGCCCGCTCGGCAATAGGAGCAATAGCCGCAGGCAACGGTCGACGGCACCACCACCCGATCGCCTTCCCTGAGATTCCGAACGTTCGATCCCAGAGATTCGACGACGCCGACGGCCTCGTGTCCCAGTACGGTGCCGGGTTTGAGCCCGCCCAAGGTGCCGCGCACCATGTGCAGATCGGTTCCGCAAATCGCGCTGGCGGTGATTCGCAAAATAGCGTCTGTAGGATCTTCGATATGCGGCTCGGGGATATCTTCCAGACGAATATCGCCGATTCCGTGAAAAACGACTCCCTTCATTTTTGCCTCCGGTCTTCACCTGGTGGTTTCGGGGCGCCGCGCCAAATCCCAGCGCCCGATCGGGACTCTTCCCCTGGCCTAAAAGCCTGTTTTCCCCGCGAAATACCCGCCCGTTGATTTTTGGTTTGATGCTCGTGCTTCGCCGCAGTTCCCGCCGACTTGCGCCGCCGAGACATTCGCACAGATCGGGCGGCAAATGAATCGAAACCTCCCTAACGCTTGGAAGTCGGCGCCCCGGCCGGTTTCGCGCAGGGGCCGGCGTGATCGAGCTGAACCTGGGCGCGGCGGCGTGCGCAATCGTTGCTGTAGGTTTCGCCGTCGCATCCGCAGACGGGATTGTGCTCGGTCGTGCAGATTTCGGGCGGAACCTCGCAGGTTCCCGATATGCTGGTCGAACCGCATGCATTGGGAGTTCCGATCTCGCAGTATTGGCCGGGCGGACACCGTGCCCCTGTCGTTCCGCCGCAGGCTTGGCCGGTTACCGGCGCCGGGGATTCCATCAGGTAGAATTCGCTCGCGATAAGGGACTTGCTCGTACCGGCCGGGCCGGTCACGGCCTGATGAGTGCCGGCCACCAGTATGCTCCCCTGCTTGAGAGCCTGATATCCGGCATTGACCTTCTCCGGATCGGCGGCGGATGCGAGCAGGTCGACCTCGGCAATCAGAGCCTTGGTCAGCGTATTCAGCCGCTCTTCCTCGATGTGCTCGCAGGGCTCGGTCGGACAAGGGCCATCGACATCCCTCACCCGGTACAGAGCGCCCGCGGGAGATGCCCGTGCCTGGGCCCGCCACGTTTCGCGCACGACCAGAACGCTGTCTTCTCTGTTGGAATCGGTCGCACGCCTCTCGAGAATTCCGCGCACCAGCCCGCGCCCCAAAACGAACTCCTTCTTGAAGTCTTCGTTTTGTTGCGGCACGCCGCCCGTCTCGGAAAAGTCTATCGCGCCGACATAGCATTCCCGGCGCCAAATCCCGTCGGCGCAGCGCGTTCGCGGTTTGTTGACTTCCTTAACGAAAACCTTGTCGCACGTTGGTGCAACGCACTGTCTTGGATCTTGGCGAGCAACCTTGAAGTAGCGGCCTTCGTCTCCATAGATCGGACTGCTTTCCCAGAGACCTATGATCGTCAGCCATAGAGCCAGCTCTTTGATCATTCCTGATCCTCCTTCCGTTCGATTCGATGTCCGCGATACCGATCGTATCAAGGCATCGAGGAAATATCACGAATCCGGAAGAAAGCCGCACGAAGGCACGATAAACCGGGACAAAAGAAAAGGTGTCGCCATTCTCGGCGACACCCGGTCCAGAGAGGGAGGGGAGAGAATCGGAGACGCTGAATGGTGCGGTCCGATGAGTGGATGTTGATTGGTGGCATCCTGCCGATCACTCACCGGCCGCCGAAATATAAATTGCAATTCATATGCCATGCGCAACGCCAGTTGTTGCAGCACTTGCCGAAACGCGCGTGGATAAAGGGCGTGAGATGCCGCAGGGAGATGATGGAATTGCCATAGCCTACATTTTCGCCGCGATTAGGGGCGGAAACGCTATCGGAATGACCGCGCTGCGTCGCTAGCGCACGACGGGCGCTATGCCCCGCCCGAACGTTTGGCCGAACCGCCGCAGCATTTCTTGTATTTTTTACCGCTGCCGCAGGGGCACGGCGCATTGCGAAGGATTTCGCCCTTGTGGGCGATTTTGCCGTGATAATTGATGGTGCCGTCCAGATAGACCCATCGTCCCGCCACCCGGTGAAACCGGCTGACTTCATGGATCAGATAGGTGTCGTCTCCCAACTCGAACTGGGCCTTGAATTCCACGACGCCTCTATCGTCGTTTTCGCCGCCACCTATGGTTCCGACGATCTCTAGACGGGACCAGGTGCGGGTGTCGCCTTCGAAGTCCAAAGATGCCGGCCGCTTGCCGGGGTCCCAGCTCTCCCTGAGATAATCGGCATCGCGCAGTTGGAAAGCGGTAAACCGCGAGCGCATCAAGGCTTCAGCGGTGGGCGCAGCGGATTGTCCCGCCAGATAAGGGCCGCAACATTGATCGAAAGGCTTTTCGGAGCCGCAGGGGCAAGTCATAGGAGTATTCACAGGATTCTGCAGAGTGCGGGTTGATCGGCTGAAGGTCGACGAGCGGTGCGCCGAAGTTCGTTTCGGCTCGAATTGTCGAGGGCCGATTCTAACACGGGGACGTCATTACGGCCTGTTCCCTCACGAACGCGATAACACGAGCCCGGACAGCTTCGTCGGCAGAGGATTGTCGACCTGTAACTTGAATGATGGAAAGGCGATTCTAAAGCGGCTGAATCCAAATCGCTTTCAATCAGGCATTCATTTTCGTAGGGTGGGTTAGGCGCACATCAGCACTGACCGACCGCCGATCTGCGCGCCAGGGCAAGCGCGAAACCGGCCGCATTCTTACGCCGCGATTAAACGACCTCGGTCTCCAAAGCGCGCAAGTTTTCTTCCACCCCGGCGGCATGAGTCAGCTCGGCCACGTTGTCCTTGGTGAAGAACCCCTGGAAGTCGCCGAAGCGTTGCACGTATTCCACGATCAGGGAGGAATATTCCGAGGCGCTGGAGAAGATTTGCTTGAGCCCTTCCTCCCTGGAGCCGATGACGTCGAGCAGGAATTCCTTGCCGCAGTCCCGCAGCGTGCCCACCACGTAATCGATGTTGGCCTTCCCTTCGGTTTCGCCGTCCCGGACCGCAACCGCAAGATGATGGAGCCTCGGCCCGTAGTTGCGGACGAAGGCTTCGGTGGGCGACGGCAGCTTGAGCAGGTGGTTGACGAAATAGGGATGATTCGCGGCCGTGAACACCTTGGCGGGACATTCCAGCTCGTTCGAGTAATGCACGCTCTTGGTGACGTTGGTCGAGGAATTCTGGGAAACGATGTCGTAAGAGCCCCAGTAGTAATAACTGGTCAAGGTCAGCCATTCGAGGATGGCGGCTTCCCGGTTCTGGCTATAGATGCGGGTGGCGAGATGGTCGATGGGCAGGAGCAGCGCTTCCAGCCCCAGTTTGACCTGAGCTTCCTTCGCCTCCAGGTAGGCCCTTTGAACGTCGTCGCGAATGGTGCTCCGACTCGGGGCATAAACACGGGTGTCCGCTTCCGACCGCTCCCAATAGCCGACGATGTTGTGGGTATAGGGCGACGGCTTGACGATGGCCATGTCGTCGGGCATTTCCAGCTTCTGGATCTGATCCCGATTGAAGAAGCGGACATCCCTAGACTTCTGCAATGCCACCACTTCGTTCACATCGGTCACCCGAAACACTTCGCCCATGTAGCGCGAATTCGGCTTGTGCGCGCCGATCGGGTATAGCTCGTTGAGGCTTCGAAAAATGCCTCGCGTCTCGGGGTCCTTGACTTCGCGGATCAGAACGTCGGGAGCGTTCAGGTCGATGCGGAGCACATGGGTGTAATGGCGTTCCGATTCGATCGTCGCGAGATAATGATAAGGCGTCATCAGGCACAGCTCGCCCACATAGGGAACCGAGTGCCCAGGCTCGACCGCGATCATCATGGCATCCACCTGATGGATCAGCTCGGTAAGCCCGATCCTATCGCGCTGCTCCAGCAGTTTGACCAGGAACTCCTCGAAAAACGGCGAGTTCGCCTTGTCTCCATGACGGGGAAAATCGAGCGAAGACATCACGGTCGCTACTCCCTATTCATTGACTACCCGTACTGTCGAGGTAGTCTGTTGCTGTCGCATATAGAAATAGAAATACTGATTCGACACCGCCACATGAATGGCGCCCAAGTCGGTTTGGACCTGATCCAAGTACTCGTGCAGAACGGCAGGCGCCAAGCCTTCCCAGCGCAGGCCCGTGAGCCGCCGCCAAGTCCGGCGAGTCACTTTCATGACCTCCTTGTGGTTCGGCAGCATGGCCAGACACTCCTCGATTTCCGAGAGGCAGTGACGGACGGTCCGCGGAAAATGGGGATCGAGCAGCAGATAATTCAGCACGGCGTGGCCGCGCACATGTACGTCCACGTGGCGGCGGTACATCTGGTAAGCGCTCAAGGCCTTGAGCACGCTCATCCACAACCGCTCCTGCAAAGGCTCCAACGCGCCGCCTTGCCGCGGGAGCAGCACGGCCGCGTTGATATCCGCGATGCGCGTGGTCATGTCGGCGCGCTCGATGTTTCTCCCCAGCCTGATGAATTCATAAACCAGGTCGTGGCTCATGCAACTGATCAGCAAGCCGGCCAGCGATTGGTTGCGCTCGATGATGTGATTGAGGACTTCGTAACGCTGCGCCCGATTTTGCGCCGCGCTGGACGCGAATCCTTGGACATAGAGATAAAGCCCGTTTACCCGCTCCCAAAATTCCTTGGGAAGGATTTCCCGGAATGTGCGGCTGTTCTCGCGGGCGCGGCGGATGCTGGATACGATGGCGCTCGGGTTGCGCTCGTCCTGGATCAGGAAGCGCAGGATATTGGATTCGTTCGCCTCTCGGTAATGCTCTTCGAAGAGTTCGTCCAGACCGACCAACTTGAGCAGGATATCCCAGCCGAACGAGGCGCCTTTGGGGAGATCCAGCAGCACATCGGTCGTGGTGTTGATCAGGCGTGCGGTATTCTCGGCCCGCTCCAGATAACGGGCCATCCAATACAAGTTCTCGGCTACGCGGGATAGCATGCGTCCTCCGTGTCGACGATCCAGGTATCTTTGCTGCCCCCGCCCTGCGATGAATTCACGACCAGGGACCCCGCTTTCAGCGCCACTCGCGTCAGTCCGCCGGTGGTGGCGTAGAGCCGGCTGGATTGCAGTATGAAAGGCCGAAGATCCAGGTGGCGGGGAGCGAGGCAATCGCCGACCAGAGTCGGCGCGGTGGAGATGCTGAGCGTCGGCTGCGCCATGTAATTGCGCGGATTGGCCCGGATCAGCTCGGCGAACGCCGCACGTTCCTCGCGGCTGGCCCTAGGGCCTATGATCATGCCGTAGCCGCCCGACTCGTTGGCCGGCTTGACCACCAATTTGTCCAGGTTGGCCAGCACATAGGCCCGTTCTTTTTCGTCCATGCAGAGGTAGCTCGGCACGTTGGGAATGATCGGGTCCTGATCGAGGTAATAGCGGATGATTTTCGGCACGTAGGTGTATACGACCTTGTCGTCCGCCACACCGGAGCCGGGCGCATTGGCAATGCCGACCTTGCCGTTGCGCCAGGCGCGCATGAGACCCGGAACGCCGAGCGCCGAGCCCGGACGGAAGGCCTCCGGATCCAGAAAATCGTCGTCGATGCGGCGGTAGATCACATCGACCCGCCTGGGGCCGGAAACGGTCTTCATGTAGACCCGGTCATCCGCATCCACCATCAAATCCGAGCCTTCCACCAGGAAGGCGCCCATCTGCTGCGCCAGATAGCTGTGTTCGAAATAAGCCGAGTTGAAAATTCCCGGAGTCAGCACGGCCACCACCGGCCTCTCGCCATCCCTCGGAGAAAGAGCCGCCAGCGCATCGTAGAGCTGAACCGGGTAGTCATCGACCGGCAAGATATCGCAACCCTGAAAAAATTCGGGAAACAGGCGCTTCGTCAATTGTCGGTTTTCCAACATATAAGACACGCCCGACGGCACCCGGAGATTGTCCTCCAGCACGTAGACCGTGCCGTCCTTGTCGCGCACCAAATCGGTACCGCACACATGGGCCCATACGCCAAAACGGGGCGTGATACCTAGGCACTGCTGGCGGAAGTTGCGCGAACCCGCGATCACTTCCAGCGGAAAAACGCCGTCCTTGACGATGCGCTGCTCGTTATAAAGATCGTTGATGAACAAATTCAGAGCCGTAAGCCGTTGCTTCAGCCCCTCCTCGATCCGCATCCATTCGCTTTTCGCCATGACCCGGGGGATGATGTCGAAAGGCCAGGCCCGGTCGATGTTCCCGGCCTCGCTGTACACGGTAAACGTGATGCCCATCGTCATGATGGCCGCATCCACCGACTGCCGGCGGGCTTCCAATTCTCCCGGCTGAAGAGAGTTCAGATAACGGAACAGAGCCCGGGCGGCCGACCGAGGCTGGCCGCCCGGTTCCAGGAGTTCGTCGTAGGCTTCGCTGTTGCGGTAGTCGTGGGAAATGTTCATGAGCGAACGATGATGTTGACGTTTCCGACGAAGCATCCTCCGTGCCAATGGCACAGACGAGCGCTACGGCGCGCCACCGGGCAAGCAAGCGTTTCGCCGTCTGCGTCGATTCCCTGACAAAGCGAATAAGGTGCACGGTTGCAAGCGCCCCGCGCTGTTGTGGTGCGTTCCGTGATCTGGCGTGGTGTTCGGGCGCTCCATCTCTACTGGAGTTGTAGTACTAACGCCTTGTCAGCCTTAGTATGACGGTTGATCGATGATCCCTGAGCAAGAATGGTTTTCGCGTGCGGAAAAAGGTCAGCAACGGGAAAGCAGGTCGGCAATCCTTTGCCGACTCAGGGTTGGGAAGGGATTCCCGATCTACTGAAGCTGTAGTACTAAACGATTTCTTCCTGAAACGTCTGACGATAGAATCGATCGAATACCCATACACTGAGTCCATTCTGACATTGCCATGACGTATTGCCTTTCGATCAACGTGGAACGCGGCCTGGTGTTCTGCTCCGATTCCCGCACCAATGCCGGAATGGACAGCATCGGCACCTATTCGAAAATGCACACTTTCGTGTGGCCGGGAGAGCGGGTTTTTGTCTTGCTCTCCGCCGGCAATCTCGCCACCACCCAGGCTGTGGTAAAAAAGATTTATCGTGATGTCGAGCAGGCCTGGGTACCCAATCTGATGACGGCGACCAACATGTGCGAAGCCGCGGATTACG
>NZ_JBDIVO010000168.1:0-9837 GCF_039794385.1 Methylocaldum sp.
GCACGCCGGTCCGTTCGCTGATGAGCCGGCGCAACGGTTCCGAGTACGGCTCGGTATAGTAATTGCTCAAGGGCAGCTCGGCGCGAGCCGCCTCGATAGCCTCCTCGATCGGAGGCAAGGGGTTTTCGCACAGCAGCAGCTTGATGCCTCGGAAGACGCCGCCACCCTTTTCTGCCTTGCTGCTCATTTTCGAAATCCTTTATCGGCGGCCGGGCATGAAGAAAGCGATGGCACCGATCCCGGCCATAATCAGCAGCGCTTAGACCAATTTTCACCACGGTTTGGCAGTCTGGATCGGGAAGGTCGTAGGTCGGCAATCCTTTGCCGACAAAGCTCTCGCCGATCCGAGGGGTCAGTAACGAATTGCCGGCCTACGGCACCGCTTCATTTTCGCTCCCTCCTGTCGGCGCGCGGTGTCAAGCAGTCCATCCAAGTCACTTATTCCCGATGCCCCTGCGCTCTGCGGCTATGATGCGGCCTTCTTGCAGAAGAACCAGTCGACGCACTCGTATCCCTCCTGGAGCCGCGCCTCGGCGTCCTGGGCCGTCTTCGGCGGCGGCACGATCACCTTGTCGCCCGGCTGCCAGCCTTCCGGCGTGGCCACGCCCTGCTTGTCCGAGGTCTGCAGCGCCTGCACCAGGCGCAGGAACTCGGGGATGGAGCGGCCGTTGGTCATGGGATAGTAGACCATGGCGCGCAGGGTGCCCTTGTCGTCGATGATGAAGGTGGAGCGCACCGCCGAGGTGTCGGAGGCGCCCGGCTGAATCATGCCGTAGGTATTGGCCACCCGCATCGACAGGTCCTCGATGATCGGGAACGGGATCTCCACGCCGAACTTCTCCTTGATCGTGCGCATCCAGGCAATATGTGAATAATTGCTGTCGATGGATAACCCGAGCAACTCGCAGTTCAGACTCCGGAACTGCGGATAGGCCTTGGCGAAAGCCATGAACTCCGTGGTGCACACCGGCGTGAAGTCGGCCGGGTGGGAAAACAGCACCAGCCATTTGCCGCGGTAATCGCCGAGCTTCTTGACGCCGTGGGTGGTATTCGCCTCGAAAGCGGGCGCCGGCTCGTTCAGGCGCGGCATTTCGAGTGGTTTGGATGAAGTGATATTTTCCATGATCTATCTCCTCTGAAACGGGTACGGAATCGGACAAGGGACGCTGTGCGTCTGCCCGACTCGTTTGTCCAATGATTAGATTTGAGACAGAATCGGCTCTTTAAAGGTCCCCCGAGCCGTATCCGCAAAAAGCCGTGTCGAGCGGTGTCCCATATCAAAGAAGGAACGGAAGTTCTTATGGATACTCAATTGACAACTTTGTTGCAGCAACTGGATCGACGCATCCTGAGCCTCAGCCCTCAGAGAGACGTATTCCTGCTGCGCCTTATCGTGGCGTTGTTGGCGGTCATCTTCCTGGCCATGGACGCACTTTACGGCATGCCGTTCTTTTACTGGCTGGGGCTGCCGTTTTATCTCTTCTGTTTGGCGCTCTACGTTCAAGGGCTCGTAAAATCGCTCCTGATTTTGCGGCAGGTTTCCGCGGAGCTGCTGATCGTTCTGGTGATGACCGTCACCCTGATCGACGGGAAGCCGCTCAGCGGCGCGATGGTCGCCTGGTTCATCGGGCTCGGTTTGTACATTTCCTTCACCATCATCCGCAGAAATCGGGAAAAGATCGAAAGTCTGGTGAAGCAGGCCAAGCGAACGGCCCTCGTGCTCGCCGGCGGCGAAATCCGCGAAATCCCGGCGGAAGAGGTGAAGCAGGGCGACGTGCTGATCGTGCCCCGCGGCACCGCCGTCCCGGTCGACGGAAGCATTGCGGAGGGAAAATCGTCCATCGACGAATCCTTCGTCACGGGCGAACCGTTTCCGATCCACAAGGTGCCGGGCGATGAAGTCACTTCCGGCACGCTCAATCTTTCCGCGCCCTTGCAGATTCGGGCCACCAGGAACGGCGACGCTTCGTTTCTTGCCCTGATCGCGGGCGAAATCGAAAAAAGCCTTCAGAAAAAATCCACGCTGCAGCAAAGGGCGGACAAGATCGTCCAGTACCTCATCCTGGGGGTCACCGGGTATGCGTTCCTGCTGTTTTTCGTCACCGGCAGCCTGGATTTGATGGCGACCGCCTTGTCGGTAATGTGTCCCTGTGCCTGGGCGCTCGCGACGCCGACCGTGTTCGCGTCCGGCATAGGCCGCTCGGCGCGGCTCAATATCCTCGCCCGGGGCGGAGAACCCCTGGACATCATGCACGAGATCGACACCGTAATCCTCGACAAGACCGGCACGGTCACCCTGGCCGAACCCAGGGTCAGCCGGGTGATACCGATAGGTGCCGATGAGCGCGAGCTGATCGAGATCGCGGCGTCGGTGGAAACGCGCTTCAGCCATCCGTTGGCGCGGGCCATTTTGAATTTCGCGCGAAACCAGGACATCACGCGATTCAAACCCGTGAGCGACGCCGAGGACCTGCCGGGGCGCGGGGTCAAGGCGCGACTGGAAGACCGCGAAGTGCTGATCGGGAGTCCCGAAACCTTGGAGTCGCTCGGGATCGAAATACCGGACCTCGAATATTCCGGCCGCGCGATCTGGGTCGCCATGAACCGTGAAGTCAAAGGCGCCATCGTCGTTCAGGACGTGATGCGCTCGGAGATGACCAACCTGGGGCAAGCGATCCGCGAACTCGGCGTCAAACGCGTGTTGGTCGCCACCGGCGATCACGAGGAGTCCGAAGCCAGGCGAGTGGCCGATCTGATCGGCGCCGACGGATATTATTTCAACTTCAAGCCGGACGACAAGGCGGCGCTGGTGAAGGAACTTCAGTCGTCCGGCAAGGTGGCGATGGTGGGCGACGGGGTGAACGATGCCCCGGCCCTGGCCGCCGCCGATGTGGGCATCGCCATCGGCGGACACAAGAACGTGGCCCTCGCGATCGCCTCGTCCGATATCGTGATTCTCGGCGACGATGCCGGCGATCTGCTCACGATCCTCGACATCAGCCGCAAAATGGCGGAGATCACCAAACAGAATTATGCCTGGGCCATGTCGTTCAATACGGTCGGGCTCGCTCTGGCCACCTTCGGCTTCCTCAATCCCGTACTCGCCGCGTTCTTACACCATATCAGCTCGGTCTTCGTCGTCGCCAATGCGGCACGGCTCTATGCCGGCATCAACACGGCCGCCGATCTGATGGACCGAGTGATGACGGGCCTGAGTCGATGGCAAAGCCAGGTGAGCCGGT
The DNA here is from genome assembly GCF_039794385.1 of Methylocaldum sp. Taxonomy (NCBI): domain Bacteria; kingdom Pseudomonadati; phylum Pseudomonadota; class Gammaproteobacteria; order Methylococcales; family Methylococcaceae; genus Methylocaldum; species Methylocaldum sp. The sequence goes on from NZ_JBDIVO010000168.1 coordinate 3,243, forward strand.
TTCTGACGCACAGGGGCCAGGAGGCATGAGCATTCTCGAGACGAGTAACGATCCCCTTCTCGTCCCGCAGCCGAAAAGCCGGTACACCGAACCGGCTCGAGCGGGACGGGACAGCCGAGTTCGGATACGGTTGATGAAACTTTGCCCAGGCAGGCACCGTCCGAACCCTGAAACGCTTGCCCCGAGACACGGGAGCACATCGCAGCGCCGTCTGCTTCGAAGCTTTGGCGCATGATCGCGGACTCTCTTTGCTTGGCCATCGACTAGGCCGCCGATCGAGGATGGAGAGACTTTTAGAATGAGCAATCGCAAATCCAGCGACCTGACGCGACCGGCGGACCTCTTGCAACACGGGCGGAGCACCGGCCCCTTCCGCACGCGGCGTCCGATTTACGTCGACCTCCTGCCGCCCTGCAATAACGCCTGCCCGGCCGGCGAGAACATCCAGTCCTGGTTGTTCGACCTGCGCGCCGGCCGCTATGAAAAGGCCTGGCGGGTCTTGATGGAGGACAATCCGATGCCGGCGGTGCACGGACGCGTCTGCTACCACCCCTGCGAAACCCACTGCAACCGCGGCCCCATCGACAGCCCGGTGAGCATCCACGCGGCCGAGCGGTTCCTCGGCGACCTCGCCTTGCGCGAAGGCTGGCAGGTCGTGAAAGCCCCGGCCAGCGGCAAGCGGGTCCTGATCGTGGGCGCGGGGCCCAGCGGCCTGTCCTGCGCCTATCACCTGGCCCGGCTGGGCCATCAGGTGGAGATCGACGAAGCGGGTCCCCTGGCCGGCGGCATGATGCACTTCGGCATACCCGCCTACCGCCTGCCGCGCGCGGAGCTGATGGGCGAAATCAGGCGGATCGAGGCCATGGGCGTCAAGATCGTTCTCGATCACAAGGTGGAAGACGTGCTGGCGGAAAAGGAGTCCGGCCGGTTCGACGCGGTGTTCATCGCCGTTGGCGCGCATCTGAGCAAGCGCGTCGGCATCCCGGCGCGGGACGCCGGCAAGATCCTGGACGCGGTGACCTTCCTGCGCCAGACCGCCACCGGCGAAGCGCCCAAGCTCGGCCGGCGCGTGGCCGTCTACGGCGGCGGCAACACCGCCATGGACGCGGCGCGCACGGCCAGGCGCCTGGGCGCCGAAGAGGCGCTCGTCATCTATCGGCGCGACCGGGCGCACATGCCGGCCCATGAATTCGAGGCCGACGAAGCCATCGAGGAAGGTGTCAAGATCAACTGGCTGCGCACCATCAAGGAGATCGACCAGACGCATATCACCGTCGAGGTGATGAGGATCAACCCGGAAGGGTATCCCGAACCGACCGGCCGGTTCGAAACCCTGGAGGCGGACTCGCTGATCCTGGCGCTGGGCCAGGAAACCGATACGCGCTTCCTGCACGAGGTGCCGGGCATCCAGTTCAAGCCCGACGGCGTCGTGATCGTGGACGACAACATGATGACGGGGAGTCCCGGCATCTTCGCGGGCGGCGACATGGTACCGAGCGAGCGGACCGTGACCGTCGCCGTCGGCCACGGCAAGAAAGCCGCGCGCTGTATCGACGCCTATCTTCGCGGCACGCGCTACGTCAAGCCGCCCAAGCATCCGCCGGTAAGCGCCGATATGCTGCGCCTGTGGTACTTCACCGAAGCCGAACGGAAGCGGGAAGCCGAACTCGAACTGGAGAAACGGCGTTACGGCTTCGAGGAAGTGGTCGCGGGGCTCTCCGAGAACGAGGCTCTGTTCGAAGCCAAGCGCTGCTTCTCCTGCGGCAACTGCTTCGAGTGCGACGGCTGCTACGGCGCCTGTCCCGAGGACGCCATCGTCAAGCTGGGACCCGGCAAGCGCTATCGCTACGATTACGACCTCTGCACCGGCTGCGCGGTCTGCTACGAGCAGTGTCCTTGCCATGCGATCGAAATGATTCCGGAACCCCGGGGGGAATAACGATGGCGAAACCGAAAGTCATTACGCTCGACGGCAACGAGGCGGTGGCCCATGTCGCCTACCGCGTCAACGAAGTGTGCGCCATCTATCCCATCACGCCCTCCTCCACCATGGCGGAACTGGCCGACCAGTGGGCGGCCGAGGGCAAGACCAACATCTTCGGCGAGGTGCCCGTGGTGGTGGAGATGCAAAGCGAGGGCGGCGCCGCCGGGGCCGTGCACGGTGCCCTTCAGACCGGGGCCTTGACCACGACCTTCACCGCTTCGCAGGGTCTCCTCCTGATGATCCCGAACATGTACAAGATCGCCGGCGAACTCACCCCGACGGTGTTCCATGTCGCCGCCCGCTCCCTGGCGGCGCAGGCCTTGTCCATCTTCGGCGATCATTCCGATGTCGCCGCGGTGCGGGGCACCGGTTTCGCCCAGATCGCCTCGGGCTCGGTGCAGGAGGCGCACGACTTGGCGCTGATCGCCCAGGCCGCGAGCTTGAACAGCCGGATTCCTTTCCTGCATTTCTTCGACGGCTTCCGGACCTCCCACGAAATCAGCAAGATCGTGCTGCTTTCGGACGACGAAATCCGGGCCATGATCGACGAGGAGACGGTCCGCGCGCACCGGGCGCGGGCCTTGAATCCCGATAACCCCTTTATCCGCGGCACCGCGCAGAACCCGGACGTTTATTTCCAGGGGCGCGAGACCGTAAATCCCTACTACGCGCGTTTGCCGAGCCTGGTACAGAAAACCATGGACCGCTTCGGAGAACTGACCGGACGCCGGTATCGCCTGGTCGAATACCACGGCGATCCGGAGGCCGAGCGCGTGGCCGTGATTTTGGGCTCCGGCGCGCACACCCTGCGCCAGACCGTCGATTTTCTGGCCAAGCAGGGCGAGAAGGTAGGCGTGATTCAGGTGCGTCTGTGCCTGCCGTTTTCCGTCGGGCATTTCCTCGCCGCCCTGCCCTCGACGACCAAAGCCATTGCCGTCCTGGATCGCCTAAAGAGTCCCGGCGCGCTCGGGGAACCCCTGTACACCGACGTGGTCGCGGCGCTGGCGGAAGCGGAGGCCAGCGGTCTCCTTCCGGCCGGGAAACGGCCCGAGATCGTCGGCGGCCGTTACGGGCTTTCCTCCAAGGAGTTCAATCCGGCCATGGCGAAAGCCGTGCTGGACGAGCTGAAGAAGGAAAGACCCAAGAACCACTTCACCGTGGGCATCGTCGACGACGTTTCGCACACCAGCCTGGACGTCGATCCCGGTTTCGACATCGAGCCGGACGGCGTGGTGCGCGCCGTGTTCTTCGGTCTGGGCGCGGACGGCACGGTCGGCGCCAACAAGAACAGCATCAAGATCATCGGCGAATCCACCGATCTCCATGCGCAGGGCTACTTCGTCTACGACTCCAAGAAATCCGGCTCCAGGACCACGTCTCACGTGCGTTTCGGGCCCGAGCCGATCGAATCGCCCTATCTCATCGAATCGGCCAACTTCATAGGCTGCCACCAGTTCAGCTTCATCGAGAAGCTCGACGTGCTGGCCAAGGCCAAGCATGGCGCGGTTCTCCTGCTCAACAGCCCGTACGGCCCGGACGACGTATGGGACCGGCTGCCCTACGAGGTTCAGCGGCAGATCATCGACAAGGCGCTGAAGCTCTATGTGATCGACGCTTCCGGGGTCGCCCTGGAAACCGGCATGGGCGGACGCACCAATACCATCATGCAGACCTGCTTCTTCGCCCTGTCCGGCGTTTTGCCGCGCGATCAGGCGATCGCCAAGATCAAGGAAGCGATCAAGAAGACCTACGGCAAGAAGGGCGAGGAGATCGTGCGGAAGAACTACGAGGCGGTCGATCGAACCCTTTCCGCCCTGCACGAGGTGAAAGTCCCGGACCAGGCGACCGGCACCCTCGAGCGCCAGCCGGTGTTTTCCGAGGAGGCGCCCGATTTCGTGCGCCGGGTCACGGCGATGATGATAGCCGACCGGGGCGACGAACTGCCGGTGAGCCTGATGCCGGCGGACGGCACCTTCCCGTCGGGCACCACCCGGTGGGAGAAGCGGAACATCGCGCAATCCGTGCCCGTGTGGGAGCCCGATATCTGCATCCAATGCGGCAACTGCGGCTTCGTCTGTCCGCACAGCGTCATCCGCGCCAAGTTCTACCACGAATCCCGGCTCGAGAACGCGCCCGAAACCTTCCTGTCGGCGCCGGTCACCGCCTACGGTTTTCCGGAAACCCGCTATACCTTGCAGGTCTATGTCGAGGATTGCACGGGCTGCGGCCTGTGCGTCGAGGTCTGCCCGGCCAAGAGCCTCACCCGGAGCGGCGTCAAGGCCATCAACATGCGGCCCAATGACCCGATACAGGAACCGCAGAAGGCGAATATCCACTTCTTCGAAACCATTCCGGTGAACGACCGCGCCCGGGTCGATTTCTCGTCGGTGCGCGGCGCGCAGTTTCTCGAACCCTTGTTCGAATTTCCCGGCGCCTGCGCGGGCTGCGGCGAGACGCCCTACGTTCGGCTGCTGTCGCAACTCTTCGGCGATCGCCTGATCGTCGCCAACGCCACCGGCTGCTCCTCCATTTACGGCGGCAATCTTCCGACCACGCCCTGGACCGTGAATGCCGAAGGAAACGGCCCCGCCTGGTCGAACTCGCTGTTCGAGGACAATGCCGAATTCGGCTTCGGCTTTCGCCTTACCGCCGATCAGCACTTGGCTCTGGCGCAGCGGCTCGCCCGCGAGCTGAAAGATTCGCTAGATCCCGAATTGGTGGACGAAATCCTGGCCGCACCGCAGCTCACCGAGTCGCAGATCCGCGCCCAGCGCGAGCGCGTTGCCAAGCTCAAGGCCATGCTGCTGCAGCGGACCGACGACAAGGCGAAGGATCTTCTGTCGGTGGTCGACCAACTGGTGCGGCGCAGTATCTGGACCGTCGGCGGAGACGGCTGGGCTTACGACATCGGCTCGGGGGGCCTCGACCATGTGCTGGCCTCGGGCCGCGACGTCAACGTGCTGGTGCTGGACACCGAGGTGTATTCCAACACCGGCGGGCAGATGTCCAAGGCGACGCCGCTCGGCGCCGTGGCCAAATTCGCCGCGGCCGGCAAGACCGTCGCCAAGAAGGACCTCGCCCTACAGGCCATCGCCTACGGCAATGTCTATGTGGCGCGCGTCGCCATGGGGGCGAACCCGCAGCAGACCCTGCTCGCCTTCCGCGAGGCGGAAGCCTATCCCGGTCCTTCCCTGATCCTCGCCTACAGCCATTGCATCGCCCACGGCTACAATCTGCAACACGGCATGCACCAGCAGGATCTGGCCGTCGCCAGCGGCTATTGGCCCTTGATCCGGTACAACCCGGCGCTGCGCCGGTCGGACAGGAATCCGTTCGTGCTGGATTCGGCGCGTCCGCGCATCCGATTCAAGGAGTATGCCTACAACGAGCTGCGCTTTAAGATGCTGAGCCATACCAATCCCCGGAACTTCGAACGCCTGATGGGGATGGCGCAGCAGGTGGTCGATCAAAAATGGGACATTTACGAGGAAATGGCCAGCCGCGCCGGCAGCCGCTTTCATCCCGATGCCAGCGTCGACCTTCCGTAACAAGGGGAACCCGCATGGATCTCAAGACACGCTATATGGGACTGGAGCTCGATCATCCCGTGGTCGCCTCGGCCTCGCCGCTTTCCGAGACGCTGGACGGCATTCGCCGGCTGGAGGACGGCGGGGTCTCGGCGGTGGTCCTGTTCTCGCTGTTCGAGGAGCAGATCCGCCAGGAAAGGATGGCGTTCGTTCAGCTGATGGATCACCCGTCGGAAAGTTATGCCGAGTCGCTGAGCTACTTCCCCGATGTGGGCGATTTCCGTGTCGGCCCGGACAGCTATCTGAGCCTGGTGCAGCGCGCCGCCGAGGCCGTGGACATTCCGGTCATCGCCAGCCTCAACTGTGTGACCGGCGAGGGCTGGATCGACTACGCCCGACAACTGCAGGAGGCCGGCGCCAAAGCCCTGGAGCTCAATATCTACGGCATCGAAGCGAATTTCGATGTCTCGGGGCGTGAGGTCGAGCAGCGCTACCTGGACATCCTGCGGATGGTCAAGCAAGCCGTCTCCATTCCGGTGGCGCTGAAGCTGAGCCCTTTCTTCAGCGCCTTCGGCCATATCGCCCGGCAGTTCGATGCCGAGGGCGCCGATGCCCTGGTCCTGTTCAACCGCTTCTATCAGCCCGATCTCGATATCGTCAACCTGGAGGTCGCTCCGACCCTCTCCCTCAGTCACGCCGGGGAGATTCGCCTGCCCTTGCTCTGGATCGCCCTTCTGCGCGGCCGGCTCAAGGCTTCGCTCGCGGCGACGCGGGGCGTGGAAAGCGCCGTCGAAATCATCAAGTATCTCCTCGCCGGCGCGGACGTGGTGATGGTCGCCTCCGCCCTGCTGCGCAACGGTCCGGACTATGCCGGCACGCTGGTGGACGGTTTGAGGGACTGGATGGACCAGCGCGGGTTTCAATCACTGGAACCCATGCGCGGCATCATGAGCCGCGCCAAAGTAGCGAATCCGGGAGCCTTCGAACGCGCCAATTACATTAAAATACTGGAAAGCTACTGATGGCCTGCGCGGCCTCCAGGTAGACCGAGGGAGCCGAGGCCGGACCAGAAGTAGGTCGGCAA
>NZ_JBDIVO010000169.1:0-9825 GCF_039794385.1 Methylocaldum sp.
GGCCGGGTTAATCCGGGGCAGGGATGCCCCGGCGCGGCGACAAGCCGCGTGAGCCCAGGCCGGGCGTGTACCGGCCTGGGCGGCGGCCCGAAATACCAGGAGGGTATTTACGGGCCTGATTAATAAAGCGCCCCCTTCGGAATCTACGCAGGTAAAGCAGGTTTCCCATGCTCCCGTTTGGAAACCTGCTTCACAAAACTCCCGCTTTTGCAGTTTGGCTTAGCGCCCGAAGTAGGTCGGCAATCCTTTGCCGACACCCGCCGTCGGCGAGGGCCTTTGTCGGCAAAGGATTGCCGACCTACACATTGCGATGCCCACTGCTAAACCGCGGTGAAAAATGCGCGAGGACTTTTCCGCTCCATCTCAGCGGTCAACTGCCGTTTCTCGGGAATCCATAAGCAAGCTCGGAGATGTCAAAACAAATACGTCCCGGTGGCCAGCGCTCTTCCCAATAGGTTGGATAGGACTGGTATAGTGGAAGAACTTCCGGTCGTTGATCAACAAAAGTTCTCCAGGGTATAAGATTTTGTCAAAAACAGGATTACCGGTTTTATTTTTGTACAGATGCGTTTCCCCGCCCTGAATATTTCTCCGGTCAATAGAATAGATACAAACAAAGTCGGCACCGTCGCTGTGTATACCTTCTGGCGCCGGATTTCCAAAGTTATCCGGGGAGCATGTGGTTCGTATCTGATGAACGCCTATTTCGGCACCGATATCGAGACTGCAAAAATCTCTGAATATCGACAGTAGGCTTTTGAACATTCCGAAATTGACGAGCTCCTCATCCAATTCGGAAAATTCTCGTTTTATACCGCCGACCAGGGGATTATATTCTTTGGGTTGGAAAAGAAAGCCATGCGGCATTTTAACGATGCCATCCTCAGAAACCTTGAACCGTGATAGCTTTCGAAGACGATAGTCACCCTTGATATAAGGGTCGACGGGAAGACTGCTGAAAAACGGCTCAAAAGCCTCCGGATCCATGGCTCTTTCCGCCCGCATGACGAACAGAAAACCGAATTCGAATCCAGTCGATCCAAATACTTTTTGCATAGGGCACGCTCTCCCTAAAAAAGGTGGCCTCCCACTATTCTCTTGAATTCCTGATACCGTTTGTCGTCGTAGAACAGTTCTGCGTGCCTAGTACTTTATAACATGGCATAAGATCGCCAGTTTATGTGTTTATCGGCACGATAAGAGCGTGAGATACTTTCATGCGAATATCGTAACCATAATGTTACGCGTTCGGACGTATATCCGATAACAGATTACGCGCCTGATTTTATAAACTTCGACCCATAAACTCGGCAGAAGTTTCAGATTACCCGGACTACTGCAAGAAATACCGGCTGCCGTGAATATGTGCCAGGATGCGTATTCGATCAGCGCCATTTCAATATTCTTCCGGCAATTTAGCGGCATCATGTCTTGTGCGCTTTCTGATTTTCCAATCGCAGTATGTAGAGGATCGGCTGAACCTGCGAACCCCATCGATCGCAAACTAATACCGACAGCGAAGATAGACCCGAAGCATCCGGAAGGACTCGGCGTCCATGCCGTCGCGGCACACCGTAACGGCGTGTGTCTTCGTTTCGGTTTTAATGTGCAAAATGACTATCCACGTGGTGACGATGCTGCTGTCCAGCACGGTTCCGGATTGCATACCGGACCGCAGGAAGATCTCGCATTCGCCTCCCGGTTTGAGGACCAGTTCCCTGACGGCCGGATTCAATGAATATTCCCTACGACAAAGGAACAAACTGAACAACACGGCGCCGAGCAGCCCCAGCCTCGTCCACGCCGGCAGCGGGTTGGCCAGGGACGCAAACGCCGCCAATGCGTGAACCGCTGTCACGGCGACGGCCAGGCTGCGGGACGGATTAAGAAGAAGACGGAGAGGCGGAACGGATTTTGAGGACAAGCTCGGCCAGCGATGAATCTATGGGGACGCAGTCGGTATAAAGATAGCGCCAAAGCCTTTCGTCCGGTTCATCGAGAAGCCGGATGAAGGTCGATTTTTCCGTTTCCGGCGCTTGATCGTAAGCACTATCCAGGTAGCGCTGCAACAGCAGATCGAGTTCCCGCATGCCGCGGCGACAGCGCCATCGGAGCTGGGCCGCTTTCATCGGCTCAGAGAGGGTGAACAGAACTACTGCGCGGCCCATATTCGCTCCTGCGATGCTCAACGTACCCCCTGTACGCCTGCGCTTCTCGTAGCGAATATGGGCCGCTCGCCACGTTTTTTTCACCCTCTCTCAACGCTGCCGCTCGATCAAGAGCTTCTTGATTTCGGCGATGGCCTTGGCTGGATTCAGATATTTCGGACAGACATGCGTGCAGTTCATGATGGTGTGGCAACGATACAGCTTGAACGGATCTTCCAATTCGTCCAGCCGCTCGCCGGTGTTCTCGTCCCGGCTGTCCACGATCCACCGATAGGCTTGCAGCAAAACCGCAGGCCCCAGGTAGCGTTCGCTGTTCCACCAGTAACTGGGACAAGCCGTCGAGCAGCATGCGCACAATATGCACTCGTAATAGCCTGTGAGCCGGTTTCGCTCCTCCTTGCTCTGAAGACGCTCCCGATCGGCCGGCGGCGGCGTTTGAGTCTGAATCCACGGCCGAATCGAGGCATATTGGGCGAAAAAGTGGGTTTGATCGGGCACCAGATCCTTGATCACCGGCTGATGCGGCAGAGGGTAAATTCTTATCACCTCGCGGCAATCGGCGATCGCCATGGTGCAAGCCAGGGTGTTGTGTCCGTCGATGTTCATGGCGCACGAACCGCACACGCCTTCCCGGCAGGAGCGGCGGAACGCCAGCGTGCTGTCGATCTCGTTCTTGATCTTGATGATGGCGTCGAGAACCATCGGCCCGCAGCGATCCAGATCGACCTCGAAAACGTCGAGGCGCGGATTTTCTCCGGACTCGGGATCGTAGCGGTAGATTTCGAATCGCCTGACATTGGTGGCGCCCTCGGGCGCCGAATATACCTTGCCGGGTTTGACCGTAGAATTCTTGGGTAGTGAAAAAAGCCCCATAACCTTTACTCTAGTACACCCGCTTTTGCGGCTGAATGACTTCGACCTCGTCGGTCAGGGTGTACAGGTGGACCGGACGATAATCGATACGGACATTGTGACGCTCATCGAGCCACAGCAGCGAGTGTTTCAGCCAGTTTTCGTCGTCCCGTTCGGGAAAGTCCTCACGGGTATGCCCTCCCCGGCTCTCTTCGCGGTTGAGCGCTCCGGCGATGGTCACCATGGCCTGGGCGAGAAGATTCTCGAGCTCCAGGGTTTCGACCAGATCGGTATTCCAAATGAGCGAACGATCCGAAACGCGCACATCCTGAAAGGAGTCCATGACGCCTTTCAACTGGTCGACGCCTTCCTGCAGCACCTCGCCCGTCCGGAATACGCCCGCATGGCTCTGCATGCTCCTCTGCATCGCCAGGCGGATGTCCGCGGTTTTCCGCGAGCCCTTGGCGTAGCGCAGCCGGTCGAAGCGGGCCAGCGCCGGATCGTAAGCATCCGGCGGAAGCGGTTTGTGGAGCCGCTTGGGCTGGATCAGCTCGGCACAACGCAATGCCGCCGCCCGCCCGAACACGACCAGATCCAGCAGGGAATTGGACCCGAGCCGGTTCGCCCCGTGCACGGACACGCAAGCCGCCTCGCCGATCGCCATCAAGCCGGGCACCGGCGTCTCGGGGTTGCCGTCCTTCAGCGTGACCACTTCACACTTGTAATTGGTGGGAATGCCGCCCATGTTGTAATGGACGGTCGGAATGACCGGAATCGGCGCCTTCGTAACATCCACGCCGGCGAAGATCATGACGGTCTGGCTGATGCCGGGCAGCCTTTCTTCGACTACCGCAGGATCGACATGTTCAAGATGCAGGTAGATGTGATCCTTGTCCGGCCCGACACCCCGCCCCTCCAGGATTTCCCGTGTCATGGCGCGGCTCACCACGTCGCGCGAGGCCAGGTCCTTGGCGTGGGGCGCGTAGCGCTCCATGAAACGCTCGCCTTCGGAATTGGTGAGATAACCGCCCTCGCCTCTCACGCCTTCGGTGACCAGGCAGCCGGCTCCGTAGATCCCGGTGGGATGGAACTGCACGAATTCCATGTCCTGGAGCGGCAATCCGGCTCGCAGGACCATGGCGTTGCCGTCTCCGGTCGTGGTGTGCGAGGACGTGCAGGAGAAGTAGCAACGCCCGTAACCGCCGGTTGCGAGGATCGTCATGTGCGAGCGGAACAGGTGCAAGGTTCCGTCATCCAGGCGCCATGCGAGCACCCCGCGGCATTCGCCCTCGTCCATGATGAGATCCAGAGTGACGTATTCGGTGAAGAACTCCACCTTGTGCCTGAGCGATTGCTGGTAGAGCGTATGGAGAATGGCGTGGCCGGTAAAGTCCGCCGCCGCGCAGGTGCGCTGGGCGGAGCCCTTCCCGAAATGGGTGGTCATGCCGCCGAAAGCGCGCTGATAAATCTTGCCGTTCTCGGTACGCGAAAAAGGGACGCCGTAATGCTCCAATTCGATGACGGCGGGAATCGCCTCGCGGCACATGTATTCGATCGCGTCCTGATCGCCCAGCCAGTCGGACCCCTTCACCGTGTCGTACATATGCCAGCGCCAATCGTCCTCGCCCATATTGCCCAAAGCGGCGCTGATGCCGCCCTGAGCCGCCACGGTGTGGCTGCGTGTCGGAAAGACCTTGGTAAGGCACGCCGTTTTCAGACCTTTTTCGCCCAGTCCCAGCGCCGCGCGCAAACCCGCGCCGCCGGCTCCGACAACCACGGCGTCATAGGTATGGCGAATGATCTCGTAGGCCTTGGTCATGCTACCCCATGAACACGATGCGCAGCGTTGCATAGAGCGACGCCAACGCCAGAAAGGAAAAAACCAGCTTCATGCCCAGAATGCTGAGCATTTTCAGCCATTCGGTATGAATGTAATCCTCCATCACCACCTGCAACCCCAGCGTGGCGTGATAGAAGACCAGAATGATGAAAGACAACAGGAAGATACTGTTCCAAGGCGTCGCTATCCACCGAACGACTTGCTCGTAATCGGCATGAGGCAGCGAAACGACTACGGGCGCAAGCCAAAATATCAGAGGAATCAGCGCGATAGAGGTCACCCGCTGCCGCCACCATTCATGAGTTCCCTGTTTGGCCGAGCCGAGTCCCCGGGCACGGGCAAGCGGTGATCGATAGTTCATGGGCCCTTAGAAAATCGTGATCATGTGAGTAGGAATAACCCCAGGGTCAGCAACACCGCAGCGACCAACTCCAAATAAGCATACCGATCCAAAGTGTCACGATCGAAACCGTGCCCGGTGTCCCAGATCAGATGTCTGACGCCATGGGAAAAATGAAAGAACAAAGAAAAAAGCCAGGCCCACAACAGTAATTGCCCCGGCAACGAGCGCAGAACGGCTTGTATCCAGGCGAACTGAGCCTCTCCCTCGGCGACGGCCATCAGGCACACTGCCCAAAAAACCAGGCCGACGCTTAATAACACTCCGGTTATTCGATGCGTGATCGACAAGACCGCGGTCAGCGGCAAGCGGTAAATCTGAAGATGGGGCGACAGCGGACGCTCACTCATAACTTGGCGAAACACCTAGGGTCTTGTTCCTGGCTGCGATGGCAAACCTGCGCCCAGCAATCTTTGCCGGACGCGCCGAGAACCGCGTGCATGGAAACTAAAAATCGATACACCGTCCGTCCTTTTCCCAATCTCCGTAGCGGGTAGGCTCTGGGCGCTCTGCGTCCTTGCGCGGAGCAGCTTGCGATTCGGATTTTGTCGCTTGCCCATTCTCCAATTCTTGATCGCTGTTTGAGGACTTGAGTTCCTCAGTCATGACACAACTCCTCCGAAGCCTGTTTTATGGCTTTTATACCTTGGCAGGGAAGTGATCACAAGCCGTTCGCGACACTCTTCGCGGCTGGCGTCCGAAAATATTATCAGTAAGGAATCTTTCGCGAGAGGTTTTGTCGAACTTTTACAAACTTTCGACCGGTGGAATAAATACGGTCGAAGAAAGGTACATATTTCGTCAATACGTATATGTACGCAACGTTATGAGCCAGTCAGGGCAGATGCTTTGTCGATGGCGAATATTTGGAGAAATGTCATGAACTGGGATCAAGTCAAAGGAAACTGGAAACAAGTCAAAGGCACGATTAAAGCTCAATGGGGTCGGTTGACCGACGATGAGCTCGACGAGATTAATGGCGAAAGAGAAAAACTGATAGGCAAGATTCAGGAAAGATACGGGATAGCCCGTGAAGAAGCGGAAAGGCAAGTAGAAGGTATGAAGATGTAAATCGAATACTTGGCTAGCTGACGGTAACGCCGTCTTTCCACGCTCCTCGAGCGCCACCAATCAGGGATGTACCGTCAGTTAGCGCGTCGACTACTTGAATAGAATAAGTGGGGCATTGCCGCTTTTAAGGTAGTTACCTTTTGCTGATAAATTCAAGATATAACTCAAGCCATTTCGGTATCTTCTTGCGTCAATATATTCTAATCACGCAATTTTCATAAGGAGATTGACATGGAAAAAGCCGTATTTTGTGTCGCCAAGACGAGAGAACAAGCCGAGTTGATTATCGATCGTTTGAGATCCTCGGGATTTTCAAACAACGATATCTCCGTCCTTTTTCCCGATAAGTCCACGACCAAAGATTTCGCCCACGAGCAGCACACCAAGGCACCGGAGGGAGCTACCGCCGGAGGAGTCGCAGGCATGGGCGTGGGTGCCGTGCTCGGTTGGCTTGCAGAAATCGGCACTATTGCAATACCTGGTGTCGGCCCCTTTATCGCTGCCGGACCTATCGCGGCGGCACTGACCGGCGCAGCTATCGGCGGAGCAACCGGAGGAATCATCGGAGCTCTGGTCGGCATGGGAATTCCGGAGTACGAAGCCAAACGTTACGAGGGCAAGATCAAGAGCGGGAACATTCTGATTTCCGTGCATACCACTGACAGCCACCAAAGGTCCAAAGCCAAAGAGATTTTCGAACAGGCTAATGCGGAAGACATCGCAGTGAGCGGAGAAGCGAGCGTCACCTAACCAGCGGACAACTTCGCTTCGGAGCAAACATCAGGAGACGTATATGCCATGGGACGAATCCAAACTTAATACCCTATTGCGAGACGAAATATCCGCCGTCGAAACCTATCAACAGGCTCTGGATAAATTGCGTAATGAGCCGCAGGTTGGAGAAGTGCAGCAGATTTCTTCGATTTGCGAAGATCATCGAGACTCCGCCAACAAGCTCAGGGAGCGGATCATTCAGTCCGGAGGCAAACCCACGGAGGACTCCGGAGCCTGGGGAACCTGGTCCAAAATGGTCATGGGCGGCGCCAAATTATTAGGTGATAAGGCGGCTCTCACCGCCCTCCGCCAAGGAGAGGAAAACGGTATTCAGGATTACCAGGAAGCCCTGCTGGATGCGGATATTCCGGCCGATGTCCGAAACTTGATTCAAACCACGCTGTTGCCGAGACAACAGCAACACCTCAACGTTCTGAACAGGCTCATCGGGACCACCTGATCCTGTTGCGGCGCGGCCGCAGAGAGCCGATAGAGAGGGAATCTCGCTGCGGCGCTCTGTCCACCGCGCCTCGTTTGTTTCGGCGAACTATACCGATCTTCGAGTCGGTGCCCGGCTGGAATGAGAGGACGTTTCCATGCGATTGAATATTGCCGACTCCGTGATCGTCATTACCGGAGCGTCCAGCGGCATCGGCAGAGCGACGGCGATGAAGGTCGCCGAACAGCATGGAACGGTCGTGCTGGCGGCCCGCCAAGCGGACGTATTGCACGAAGTGGTGCGGGAATGCGAGCAAATCGGCGGACGCGCGTTGGCGGTAAGGACCGACGTCACCGACGAAGAGCAAGTCAGGCAATTGGCGCGCCGTGCCATCGAGACTTACGGGCGAATCGACGTGTGGGTCAACGATGCCGCCGTTACCATGCTGTCCCGGTTCGAGGACGCGCCTGCGGATGCATTTAGACGCGTCATCGAAACCAACTTCTTCGGTTATGTTCACGGTGCACGGGCGGTTCTGCCCTATTTCCACAAGCAAGGTTACGGTGTATTGGTCAACGTGGCGTCGGTAGTGGGGAAAGTGGCGGCGCCGTATGCCAGCGCGTATGTCGCCAGCAAGTTCGCCATCACCGGATTCTCGGAAAGCTTGCGCATGGAGCTTCGCGATACGCCCGACATTCACGTGTGCACCATTCTGCCTGCAACCATCGATACCCCGTTGTTCCAACATGCCGCCAACTACTCCGGAAAAGCGGTTCAGGCGATGCCGCCGGTTTATGCGCCCGAAGACGTAGCGGAGGCGATCTTGGAGACGATTCGCCATCCGAAGAGGGAGGTCACGGTGGGCAACGCGGGGCGGATGATCGCCATGTGGAATCTTGCGCCGCCGCTGGCGGAACGGATGGTGGCAAGAAAGGTGGAGCGACGTCACTTTCAAGACCGGCCCGGACCGGATTCGCCCGGAAACCTTTTCGAACCCATGCCCGAATTCGACACCGTGCGCGGCGGCTGGCTGGAACCCCATCAACAACGCTATCGAAAGACGGCCTGGACTGCGGGCACCTTGGCCCTGCTCGCCGGTCTTGGCGCGGCGCTTTACCTGAACTCCTCCAGACGCTCGACGCCACGAACTGCCGAAGCCGGCAACGTTCTACCGAATCCCGATAAATAGCCTGAACCTCTCCCGGAGGCGGGGTCTCATTCGGAAATAGATGTCCGCACGTACGAGCCATCGTTACCTCGACATCAGGGATATTCAATCCCTATCAATGGTCTTAAACCTATATCAAGACTCGGTATCGAGGCGGGCCTCGGTTTAACCATCATTGGAGATCGGCAACTTAGCTTTGTATTTTTAGTCTTTTTCCCAACTTGTTGTAGACAAGAGACAAAACAACAGGCCGCCTGTTGTTCATAAGGGCAATATATTCGTTCTTATACTATTCCATATCACCCTTCAAGTACGTATTCGCCAGCCGCTTTAGACCATCTTCTTAAAAACATTCATAACCTGGTCTTATTTACCTTCTCACAGATCGTCAAGGTATTTAGATCGATTTGCCAAAAGGAATATACCAGCAGTTCTAGTTTATCGGAAAACCATGATTTTTAACTAAGAATACGAATTAATACGACTGTTTTTTCCTGGTATCTCGAAGAATAATTTGTCAATTATCAACCATCAGAAGGCGAGGTGATGTCATGGCTAACGTAGATACTGATTTAGATAGCACCAAACCTGCCTCCTCGACTCAGTCCGGTACTGGAATGGGTACCACAGGCAGCGCGGAAATGCGTTCGTCGGATATTAAGACCGAAGCCAAGGAAGTAGCCGGCGAAATCAAGCACGAAATGCAACGGCTGAAGGAAGAAGCCAAGCAAAGAGGTGAATCATTGTTCAGGGGTCAGCGCAACGCCGCGGCCTCGGAAGTCGGCGGCATGGCGGAGGCCTTGCATCGAACCGCTCAACAGTTGAACGAGCGGGAACAAGGTACGACCGCCCGCTATGTCGATCGTGCGGCGGGAGCTCTCGACAGAATGGTCGATACCATTCGCGAAGGAGATCTTCGCACCATGATGAGAAAGACGGAGGACTTCGCCCGCCGAAATCCGGGGGTCTTCTTCGGTGGAAGCGTACTCGTGGGTTTCATGCTTTCACGATTTCTCAAGAGCTCGGCAGAACGGAGAGAAACCGAGCCGGCGCATGGCTCCACGGAGCGCGTGGGAACCGAAACCCGATATACCCACTGAGGTTTCCGATTCC
>NZ_JBDIVO010000170.1:0-9789 GCF_039794385.1 Methylocaldum sp.
GTTTGCGATTGGAATGCCGGGGTCCAGAAGCCATGGACGGCAGAGGCCTATCACTTCCTTGTGCACTGGATTCATGCCGCACAGTCCCTGTGCGGCACCCTACGGGCGCTTCGCGTGCAAATCGGCCATCCTGCCGATTTGTCCGGCACAAATTTGCCAGGAGCAAATTTGGACGTGCGGAGCACGGTCCGTAGGACGAACCCCAGGGATGGGGTGAGCAATCCCTGCCGGAATGACGGCTTAACTTATTAGTCAGGCCCGTAAATACCCTCCTGGTATTTCGGGCCGCCGCCCAGGCCGGTATACGCCCGGCCTGGGCTCACGCGGCTTGTCGCCGCGCCGGGGCATCCCTGCCCCGGATTAACCCGGCCTATATTTATAGGCCGGGTTAATAATGGCATTGCCTGGAGCGGGCCGCTTTGCCGACACCTCCCGCCACAAAGACTGGCTGACCAAGGCCGTCGTCATGCGTTCCCCGCGAGCGTAGCCCACGATCTCTCCGGTAAACAGGTCCTTGTGGCTGGCCCGGCACAGCCAGCCTTCCCCGGTCGGGGCCTGTAACGCCCGCTGCCGCAGGCGTTACACAAAATGGAATTAGGCCAATAGTCCGCCGATCAGATCTTTGTGAACTTCGGACTGCCGCCCCGTCTTGAGCCGGCTGGCGACCACGACGCTGCGCAGCTCGGCGAGAGCCCGATCGAAGTCGTCGTTCACGATGAGATAGTCGTACTCGCTGTAATGCGACATCTCCGAGATGGCATCGCGCATGCGGCGGGCGATGGTGTCAGGATCGTCCTGGCCGCGCGCCTTGAGCCGTTCTTCCAGGGTGCGGCGCGAGGGCGGCAGAATGAAGATGGAGATGCAATCGGGCATCAAGTTCCGGATTTGGCGGGCGCCCTGCCAGTCGATTTCGAGCAGCACGTCCTGTCCTTCGGATAGGGCTTTTTCCACGGTTGCCCGAGCCGTGCCGTAATAGTTGTCGAACACCCTGGCGTGCTCCAGAAACCCGCCCGATTCGATCATCCCTTCGAATTCGGCATGATTCACGAAGAAATAATCCCGGCCGTGGACTTCTCCGGGACGCTGCGCTCGCGTGGTATGCGACACCGAAACCGTGAACCCCTCGAGGTTTTCCCGCAGTGCCCTGACCAAACTGGTTTTTCCCGCCCCGGACGGGGCTGAAACGATGAACAGCGTGCCGATACTCATGTGCCTTGAAATGATCCGGAGTGGTCTTAACGGTTGTCCGACGAATGGCGGTTTCCGACCCATGCCGCAGCAGGGGCCGAAAACCGTTAGCTTAGCATGTCATACCGTAGAGGTCGTGAGAATCAGCCGTCTACCGCAGCGTATAGAGAAAGCTGGCAAGATGGCGGGCATCCGCTTCGGTAACACCCGTGTTCGGCATGGCGGTCAGGGGATCGATAGCGGGCGGATCTTGAATCCAGCGCATCAGATTTTCCGGCGTGTTGGTCAGCACGCCGGCGATGTAGACGCGGCTCGCGATTCCGCTCAAAGGCGGCCCCACCAGACCGTTTGCGCCTTCGATTCCGGGGATGACATGGCAGGACCCGCAGCCGTACCGTGAAATGGCTTCCCTCCCCTGTGCGGGATCGCCGCCGGCTACCGATACCGCTGCGGGGTCCTCCTGGCGATCGCAGGCATTCAGAAGAAGAACTGCCGCAATCGCACAGGCTAATGCCGAGAGCTTATGACCGATTTCCATCCTGACCGTCCGTTTCGGCTGGAAAGGCGGGTTCCGATCCGGGGCACGCCATACTCGTCGAGTATGGCTTCGATCTCCTTGCTCCTGCGCTCGATGATGCGTTCCAGTTCTGTGCGTAACCGTTTATCGCCGTGCCTCACTCCCATCGCGATATCGAACACGAAGGGAAGAGACCGGTCGGCCGGCGGCGAGACGGGCACGACGGCGAGCGGAACCGCTTGGTTCTTGGCAAAGTAGCCCGCCAAAGGTCCCCATACGACGGCGATATCGATGTCGCCCGCCACTACCGCATCGATGATCCTGGCCGGCGGATTCTCCTTGGAGTAATCGCCGTAAACGGTGTAACCGACCACGTTATCGATGATCTTTCGGCTGGTCAGGGCATGGGCCGGCGGGGTGTTGGCGAAGTCGTCCCCGACCATCTGCACGCCGATCCTGACGTCGTGCAGCGTAGGATCGTTGAAGGAGCGGATGTTCAGCCCCGAGTCCAGGCGGTAAACGAACACGTAGCTGGACCGATAATACGGCGTCGTCGTCAGTGCGGGCCCGAAGTTGCTCGGGACGCCGAGAACCAGGTCGCAGCGATGGGATTTGAGCGTATTGCGGATAAAGCCGCGCCGCTGCGCCCACCAGGTGTACTCGACTTCGGCATTCAATTCGTGGGCGATGAGATCGCCGATCTTGTTTTCGAAGCCTTCCTGCCTCTGGTTGGAGAAGGGCAGATTATTGGGATCCGAGCAGATGCGGAGAGTACGCTTTGGAGAATGATCATCCACGACGGCTGACGCCATGCCCGGCCAAAACGCCGCAAGCAAGGCAAGCATCGAGAAGAACCCGGATCTACGGCAATGCGAAGACATACAGCATCCCACCCCGCGTCGTATACTCCGGTAAATCGGTCATCGCATTGATGAATCCCAACGCTCCGGTACCGTCACGAGAATCGAGCTCGCCGGCAACGATAGCCCCGGACCAACCGCCGACGCCGGACAGAGTCGCCACGTATTGCTTGCCGTCGGGCCCCCGGTAAGTCATTGGCTGGCCGATGATTCCGGAGCCGCACTTGAATTGCCACAATAACTCGCCGGTCCGGGCATTCACCGCCTTGAACCAGCCTTCCATGGTGCCGTAGAACGCCACGTCGCCCGCCGTCGCCAAGGCGCCGCTCCAGACCGGGAACTTCTCCCTGATCTTCCAGACCGCCTTGGCCGCAACGGGGTCCCAGGCGGTGAACTCGCCCCGGTGTCCGCCGGGACCCGCGTGCATCCGCACGTTGGCGCCGACATAGGGCGTGCCTGCGATATAGTTGGCTTCGACGCCCTCTTCGTCCATGCAGATATTCTGATGAGGAATGTAAAGCCAGCCGGTTTTCGGGGAATAGGCCGAGGGCTGCCAATCCTTCCCTCCTGGCGCTGCGGGACAAATATCGTGCACGACGGTGTTGAACCGGGGCCTTTTCTCATGCACTTCGATGGGGCGTCCGGTTTTCAAATCGACGCCCCTGGTCGTCGTGATATGCACGAAAGGCGTGGCCGACAGCACCTCGCCGGTGGTTCGGTCAAGGACGTACACGTAACCGTTCCGCTCGGGATGGACCAGAACTTTCCGGATCTGCCCGTTAATGGACAAGTCCAGCAGGACGTTTTCGTTAACGCCGTCGTAGTCGTACAGGTCGTGGGGACTCCACTGGTAAAACCAGCGCGCTTCGCCGGTGTCGGGATCGCGTGCGAAGACCCCAGCCGTCCACTTGTTGTCGCCTGGGCGCTGTTCCGGATTCCACGGCCCGGGATTGGCGGTACCGTGATAGATCAGATTCAAGGCAGGATCGTAGGAAATGAAGCCCCACACGGTGCCGCCGCCGATTTTCCAAGCCTCGGGCGGCCAGGTCGCAACGCCCAGATCCTCGCCACGGTCTTGGGGGTAAAACGGCTTGAACCTGGGGCCGATCAGCACGTCCTTGTCGGGGCCGGTGGAGTACGCTTTCCAGACCACGCGGCCGTTGCCGGCATCGAGCGCCGTAAGCCAGCCGCGCACGCCGAACTCGCCGCCGCTGTTGCCCACCAGCACTTTGTTCTTCACGATCAGCGGCGCCATCGTAATGGATTCGCCCAGATTGATATTGCCGATCCGTGCTTTCCAGATTTCATTTCCGGTCTTGGCATCGACCGCCACGGTCTGCCCGTCGAGCGTGTTGAAGAAAATTCGTCCCTTCGAGTACACCGCTCCTCGATTCACGACATCGCAGCAGGCCAACCCTTGAGCCGCGGACAGCGGCTTCGGCTCGTACTTCCATTTGAGAGGCGCGCCCGGACGGGTCAAATCCAGTGCGTAAAGAGTGTTCGGATAAGGGGTCACGATGTACATCGTGTTGTCGGCCACGATAGGCGCGGCTTCGTGGCCGCGTGACAGACCGGTCGAGAAGGTAAAGTTCAACCGCAGATCGTGGACGTTTTCGGCTTTGATCTGGTCGAGCGCGCTGAAACGGGTATTGGCGTAATCCTTGGCCGAAATAAGCCATTGCCCGTCTTCGTCGGACGCTTTTTGCAAAGCAGTGACCGGAGGCTCGGCTCTTTGGGTGTATGCCGCTCCGCCGAAAGGCAGAGACAACGGTAACGCGAAAAGAATTATCGGCAGGGGGAATCGGTAGGCGTACCGTTCATGAAAAGATGGTGAACATAGCCTCCGTGACGTTCGCATCAAGCCTCCTGCTGAGATAGCTTCTCCTTCTGCTCATGGGAGGTGGAGTCTTATCTTGAGACATACCTGATCGGCGAGCGTTCCAAAACTGAAACCTGGCTTACAAAAGCCAAGGCTTTCAGCTCGGCTCCGAACCGGAGCGGTTCAACCCGGCTCGTCTACGAAATGCCGCTTCGCTCTCTCCCTGTGCTCTCTTGACATCCAAGTCGGGAAAGCAACCCGCTTGGCGGGATATGATTCGCCGTAACCCGCTGCTGTCGTAAATCAACCGGATGATCCGCATCGGCGGAGCGCGGTCATTTTGCCCCTGTCGGGCGGCAATTGAGGGTTCAAGTCGGTTCATTTCCGTTGCTCCAACAGCGTTAAACGACACCACCGTAAATTCCGACAGCTTTCAATCGAATCTCCCACATCGATTCCATCTTGGCTTCGCATTCACTGTCTGTTTGATCGCGAAACAACCCGCCAGGTTTCCAAACGTCCCTTTACGGGGAAATCGCTCCTGCGGCATACCGGTACCGAACAGCGTCCAACATAAGAAGCCGAGGGTAAACCGCGCTACATAAACGCCTGGCCGATCGATTCGCCACGGTTCGTAATACTAAACCCTCAAGAATCTCCGCCCAATACCGCAATCACCCCAAGTTGACTACGGTTGCCAAAGCGGTTTGGACATCACTCGTCAGCGTCGTGAAACCGTTACGGAGCACCGAAACGAGAGGCCACCCGATAAGCTACTTTGGAATAGCGTTTAATGGATTCAAGCCTTTTTCGTAAGATGTAAGACCATCGGTGTCCTTAACTATTCCTATAAGCCGGAACAGCCGGAATCGGAAGCTGTAAAAACCCGGCTGAGATAATGCCCGGCCGGGTTATATCGCTATCCGTTCCGGATTGGTTGGTTATTTATTCTTGCCTTTGCCTCATGCCTCGCCCGCCCCTTCCCGCGCCGGCATCCTCGGTCAAACCCCGCAGTCCTTTTCTTTCTTCGCGCAATTCCCGGTACTGGTCTTGATATCGCTCACGCTCCTCCGGCATCATCAGCGGCTCACGCCTGCCTTCCATCTCGCCCGGACGCACACCCTCCCGCCCGACGCCCCTGTCCCGCGCACGTTCTTGAACCTCGCCTTGAAATTCTTGCTGAAAACTTTTTCGCTCCTGCCGAAGATCTTGATACCGCTCCCGATATTGCCCACCCGATGGTCTATCGAGCTTCCGTCCATTGCCGCCCCCTCTCTCCGCCCAGGCCTGGTTCACCGCTAACGTGGAAAATCCGATCAACAGCGCCAAAATAGCGTTCTTATGTTTCGTCATTCGCTTCCCCTACTGATAATCCTAGAAACGGCGGTTGGACGCGGCCGAGTGTGCGGCTGGCGAGCCGGCTGGCAAGGCGCGACGCCGCCGTGGGGCCGTCCCCCACAAGAAGGAGCAACGCCGCCAGGCGGCTCGCCCGCCGTGCAATCGGGTGCGTAGCGACTTCACCCGAGTGGTGAAATCGGTAGAAGGTAGGACGGTCAGAATTCATAGGGCTTTTCTACTCCATCTAAGCGGTCAACTGCCGTTTCTAGGATAATTGATCAATGACGGACATTCCGGATCGTCTTGTCGCTCGCTTCGATACGTTCGGCTACTATTGCTTGCGGCTCGCTTGCCCTAGCCCGCTCGCCAAGACCCAAGCCGACGTAGCGGCGGCAGAACCAGTTTAGCACTGCCCATCCGTGACGCTGATGACAATGAGGACGTGGCGGAAACATCGAAGCAAGGCGCACAGATCGCCTGCCGTCCGAGAACCGAATCCCGGCCATGCCGTCTTGAGATGGATGTCGATCCTTTGTTTGGCGCTGGACCTGTACCGTCCGGCCGCGGCTCAAATTCCCGGCGTTGCCGAGGAATCGGCTGGCCAAATCGGCGGAGTTCCCGTCTCGGTCTGGACCTATCCTAGCGATGGCCTGAAGGTCAAAGGCTTGCTGTTCCTGCCCTGCGCCAAAGACAAACTGCCGCTGATTCTCTTCAACCATGACGGCGTTTCGGGCATTTCCGTGGAACACATGCGGGCCAGTGCGCGTCTGGCGCAGGCGGGGTATGCCGTGTTCACCCCGTCCTATCGAGGCGAGGACGGATCGGAAGGAGACATCGAAGTAGCCGCCGGCGAAGTGCGGGATGTGCTGAATGTTCTGCCGCTGCTGGCCCAAGTACCCGGCGTCGACGGCCGGAAAGTGGCCATGGTCGGGGTCTCGCACGGCGCTCTGATCAGCGTGCTGGCAGCCGCGCGGCAGTCTGAGGTCGATGCCGTGGTCACGGCCGACGGGGTGATGGACATCTACGCCTGGTGGCGCCATCTTCAACAAAATGGAATCTCGGGCCGCGACGAACTGACCCGGCGAATCTACGGCGACGGCCCGGAGGACAAACCGCTGGCTTTCTCGACCCGCCACGCCCTGGCTCAAATCCCGAACTTGAAGGCGCCGGTGCTGATCCTCCAGGGCGGCCGGGACGACATCGTACCCGCCCAGCAGGCGATTACATTCAAGGCGAAATTGGACAGAGCCCGGCATCCGGCCAAATTGAAAATTTATCCCCGCTGCCGGCATGGCTTTCTGGTTTACACACCTTACCTGAAGAACGGCGCGGCACCGGCTGAACGCATCGAGACCGAGAAGGCGTGGCAAGATCTCTTGGGATTTCTCGAAAAGCATCTCAAGTCTTGAAATCCTCTTCGGAATTGCCGAAATAGCTCCGTAAACTGGGTTGGTAAACTCAGCTGTCAGAGCAGTTTCCGTTCGTATGTAAGGATTGATTGTAAATGGCCTTATTCCATTCGGCATTCGAGTGAACATTAATCGTAGGGTGGGTTAGCGAAGCGTAACCCACCGATTCGGGATCGCTCGGTGGGCTACGGCCTCGCGGCCTAACCCACCTACAAAAATTAATGCTTTATTGAAAGCGATTTGGAATTAGTGTGGGAGCGGGCTTTAGCCCGCGATAATCGCTCAATCGCGGGCTAAAGCCCGCTCCCACAAGCCCTAAACCAACTTGAAGTACGCAAAAAATGCGGCTATTTATGGAGGAATTTTCGCCAAGTGAACGCCGGATTTCCCGACATCGGCTTGAGGTGTAGAAAAAAGAAACCCGGCCGAGGCCGGGCACTCAAGACTGCTTCTTGGTGATTCTTAGCGGAATCTTCCCCCAATTCCGTGCAGTCCCCTCCAGCTTAGCCGAAAATCGACTGTGTGCAAGACCTTCCCGCGTCCCCAATGCGGGAACATCCCGATACGTCATTCAATATTCTGCGTCTGTTCTCTCATTTGTTCGATCAGCACTTTCATCTCGACCGAGGCCTTGGTCGTTTCAGCATCGGCGGATTTCGAGCCTAGCGTGTTGGCTTCGCGGTTCATTTCCTGAAGCAGGAAATCGAGACGGCGGCCCACCGGCTCTTTCTGGCGCAAGGCCCGCAGCACTTCATCGACATGGGCATCGAGCCTATCCAGTTCCTCGTCGACATCCAATTTCTGTGCGAGGTAGACCATTTCCTGCTCCAGCCGCTCGGAATCCGGATTGGCGCAGACTTCGGCCAGCCGTGCCATGATCTTCTGCCGAATGGATTGGAGTACTTCCGGCATACGCGCCCGCACCGACGATACGTGTTCCCGCAGTTTGACGCAGCGTTCTTTCAACAAAGCCGCCAATTGGCGCCCCTCGTTTTCCCGTACGACTATGGCTTGCTTCAGCACGTCGGTCAAAAGGTCGAGAATTTCGGCGGCAAGTTGTTCTCGGTCGGCCTCGGGCTCGTGCAAGGCGCCCGGCCATTTCAAGACGTCCAGGGCACTGAAGCCGGCCAAGGGCCTATCGCTCAGATCGTCCACCTCCCGGGCGGTCGCCAACAGCTTGGTGACCAACTCACGGTTCATGCGGATGTCGGCGCCGCCTTCGACGCTTTTCTTATAGGACAAAATGCAATCCAAGCGCCCTCGGTTGATGAGCGCACCGACGCGGCTGCGGGCGGCAGGCTCCAAAAAGCGGAATGCATCCGGCAAACGCAGGGAAAGATCGAGGTAGCGGTGATTGACCGAGCGTACCTCCCAGGTGAAAAGCCAGTCCCGAATTTCTCGTTCGCCGCTGGCGAAAGCGGTCATGCTGCGGATCATGGAAAATCTTGCTTTATACTGAGTAAATTGAATCACGCATTTAAGTCTTCTGGCCTGTCCCGAATTTTGTCGGTTCGCCCTTTTTTCCGGAGGGGAGAGAACTGAAGTCGGTCCTGCGTAAAACCCTAATGCGAAAGAACGGAATATTAAGCTGAATCCTCCCATGCGGAAACTCTGGCCAGACTCTTCGGACAAGCCTCCGAAAGAGTTTTACTTTTTGAAGTCCGGAACGATCGTCGATCAATACATGATCGAGCGCCCTTTGGCCGGGGGCGGATTCAGTTCCGTCTACCTGGCGCGCCAGCTGGCCGACCAGCACCAGGTAGCCATCAAAGAGTACCTGCCGCGCCGCCTGGCGCATCGCACGCCGGAAAATCACGTGGTGCCGAACAGCGAAGAAACTCGCTCGATGTTCCTGCGCGGCCGGCGACTGTTTCTTGAAGAAGCCAAAGTTCTCACCAGGTTCAAACATCGCAACATCGTCGAGGTCTTGAACTTCTTTCAGGCCAACTCGACGGTCTACCTGGTAATGACCTTCGAATATGGAAAAATCCTGGGCGATTATCTGCTGAAAGAAAAGAAAAACGGTGTGAGCGATCAGTTCCTGCGCATGGTGTTTCCGGCGCTCCTCGATGGCCTCAGGACGATCCACCAAAACGGGCTGCTGCACCTCGACATCAAACCGCAGAACATTCTGATCCGTTCGGGCGGCGATCCTTTGCTGCTGGACTTCGGAGCCTCGCAGCCTTATCCGTACGAGGAAAACACGCGAATCGGCAAAGTCCTGACCAACGGCTTCTCTCCCATCGAACAATATCAGGACGACGGCGCCTTAGGCCCGTGGAGCGACATCTACGCCATAGGCGCAACCATGCGGATGTGCTTGGACGGCCTCCCGCCTCCCGCGGCTCCGATTCGCGCCGAACGCGATAGCCTCATCCCGGCGGTCAAAGCGTTCAAACGCCGCTATCCGCAAAATCTGCTGCAAGCCATCGATTTGGCCATGATCGTAGATCCCGCGCAACGTCCGCAGTCGATAGAAGAATTCTCGCGGCTCCTCTCCGCGGACAGCCGACCGGCCGAAAGTTGAACGGCCGGAGATCGACTCCGGGTCTCCATCGCTCCACCGTAAGATCCCCCCCCTTCTTGGCCGCGCCTAAAGGTATTTAACTTTGCGGCAAAGGATTGTTCCTCTGCGGAAGATGGCATAATGTATGCCCG